>NZ_JABMCU010000086.1:0-17912 GCF_013179605.1 Enterobacter sp. CM29
GCCGCGAGGGTCGCCAGTGTCCCTGCGGTAATCAGCGCAACGTGTGTCGCATTTTGCCCGGCAAGGTTAAACATCAACGCCACCATTGCGGCCCCGGTGCTCTGCCCTAACAGTCTTGCCGTACCCAGCATCCCGCTGGCACCACCGCTGCGATGACGTGGGGCAGAGGTGATAATTGTGTGGTTGTTAGGTGACTGGAACAGACCAAAACCTGCCCCGCACAGGATCATGCGCCAGATAATATCCAGATCCCCCGGCGAGGAGGGCAGGAGCGACAGCGCAAACAGTCCTGCTGCCATGACGATCAGCCCGATAGCCCCCAGCAGTCCGGCATGAACGCGCTCAATAAGGTACCCGGCCAGCGGGGCCATCACCATGGTTGCCAAAGGCCAGGGCGTGAGCAGCAAGCCTGTTTCCACTTCCGAACGGCCAAGCACGCTCTGCAAAAAGAATGGCAGCGCAACCAGCGCCAGCATCTGGGCGCAGAACGAGCAAATGGAGGTACAAATTGATAGCGAAAACAGCGGAATACGCAGCAAATCGACCGGCAGTAACGGCACGGGCAGCGCCAGCTGGCGTCGTACAAAGAAAAAGCCGATGATAAGCAGGGCAACGATTTCTGCGGCAATGAGCGACAAAGACTGTCCCTGCGCAAATCCGCTCAGCGCAGTAATCAGCAGGCCAAAGGTCAGCGCGTTCATCACAGCGCTGGGCAGGTCAAAACGTGGCATGGTGTTTTTCGGACCATTTTCCGGAAGATAGCGCAAGGCGAAGAAGATCGCCACAATGCCCAGCGGCACGTTAATGGCAAACAGCCACTGCCACGAGGCAACGGACAGAATGGCGGCGGCAATCGTCGGCCCGGCGGCGGACGACACGGCCACAATAAAGGAGTTAATGCCCATGCCGCGCCCCAGATGGCGATGAGGATAGATAAGCCGTATCAGGGCCGTGTTCACGCTCATTAGCGCCGCACCTCCAAAACCCTGTGCGATACGCGCAAGCGTAAGGGTGTGCAGTGAATCGGAAAGGGCACAGAAGAGCGAGGTGAGAGTAAAGACCACCAGCCCGCACTGATAAACCCGGCGATAACCAAACATATCGCCCAGGAAAGAGAGTGACAAAAGGGAAATCACAATCGCTATCTGGTACGCGTTCACAATCCAGATGGAGCTTGCCGGAGAAGCATTAAGGTCTTTGGCAATGGTAGGAAGAGCCACATTGGCAATCGCACCGTCAAGGACAGCCATCGAAATGCCGATGACAATAGTGGCAATTGCCCCGTACCGCAGGGGTAAGGGCAGGCCATCAGAAACGTTTTTTTGCATGGGAAAAGAATGACTCAGTGTGAAATTATTTTCAGAGTAACTATTTTAGCATCGTTATTTCGGTTTTATGTCGCAGATTTGTAACGAAGTAAACCCAGATAGATTGCAGCGCGCATCACACGAATTTATAATAAAAACCGGTTCTGATTTTTATAAAACACTCTCCATGAGGTGATAAATGGCAATCGCAGATTTGGATAAGCAGCCAGATTCTGTTTCTTCCGTGCTGAAGGTGTTTGGCATCTTGCAGGCGCTCGGAGAAGAGCGTGAAATTGGTATTACAGAGTTGTCGCAGCGTGTGATGATGTCGAAAAGCACCGTTTATCGCTTTTTGCAGACGATGAAATCATTGGGTTATGTCGCGCAGGAAGGAGAATCAGAAAAATATTCTCTGACCCTGAAATTGTTTGAATTGGGCGCCCGCGCCTTGCAGAACGTGGATCTGATCCGCAGCGCTGACATTCAGATGCGTGAACTTTCGCGGTTGACGAAAGAGACCATTCACCTCGGCGCACTGGATGAAGACAGCATCGTTTACATCCACAAAATTGACTCCATGTACAACCTGCGCATGTATTCACGCATCGGTCGTCGTAACCCGCTGTACAGTACCGCAATTGGTAAAGTCCTGCTGGCCTGGCGCGATCGTGAAGAGGTTAAGCAAATCCTTGACGGTGTGGAATACAAACGCAGCACCGATCGCACGATTACCAGTACGGATGAACTACTGAGCGTGCTGGATAAAGTGCGTGAGCAGGGTTATGGGGAAGATAACGAAGAGCAGGAAGAAGGGTTGCGCTGCATCGGTGTGCCGGTGTTTGACCGCTTCGGCGTTGTCATTGCGGGACTGAGCATCTCTTTCCCAACGCTGCGTTTCTCCGAAGAGCGTCTTCATGAGTATGTGGCAATTCTGCATACCGCAGCGCGCAAAATTTCAGAGCAAATGGGCTATAACGAATACCCGTTCTGATCAATGCCTCCAATAAAAACGCCGCACTCTTGCGGCGTTTTTGTAAGCGAAATTTAGCTCTGATTAGCCGTTATCCACCACAACAGATGATTTACGCAGCACAGGACAGTTGGTTAACCCGATGATCCCGCTGTCGGAATGGATGTACTGAGCCGTGCTTACCCCCTGGGCGGTGAGATATTTACACTGAATACCCAAACCCGCGGCATTCTCTTTGCTTCCCATTAATACGCCATACCCACTTAACAGCAGGCCGATCCACACAAGTGCCAGTACAATTATCGTACGAACGAGTAAACGCATCGATGCCTCTTTTTTCTTTGTTGTCATGGAGTAAGCGTAACGGGTTTACGCAGTGAAACAAGTGCACGATTCCGAAAAGCGTCTGTTGAAGGTACAGTTAGCCCCTGTTTAAGATAGCCGTGATAACCTGGCTACATCAGGTCATAAGACGGAGTGTAGAGTGAAAAAAATACGCTGGGTAATTCTGATTATAGTGCTGATAGCATGCGTGGTGCTGTGGACGCAGACTATCAATGTGATGTGCGATCAGGATGTACAGTTCTTTAGCGGCATTTGTTCAATCAATAAGTTTATCCCCTGGTAGTGGCTATTTTTGCACTGAGCGATGTCCTTACGTGGCTGCAGTGGTAAAATGACTGTTTTTACTGAGGTGGTGAAATGGGTGAGTTAATGAATTCGGGGCTGCTGAGCATTGCATCCCTGGTAATGTCTTTAGTGGTGCTGGTTGTTGGACTGGTGCTGTGGTTCTTCGTTAATCGCGCCAGCTCCCGCACAAACGAGCAGATTGAGCTGCTGGAAGCATTGCTCGATCAGCAGAAACGGCAGACTGCGTTGCTGCGTCGTCTGTGCGAAGCCAACGAGCCGGAGGAGAAAGCGGTGCCGAAGGAAGCTGATGCTCAAAAACAAGACGAGGAAGAGTTCATTCGCCTGGTGGCCGAACGATAGTCTGCCCGGAACGGGGAGGTGGCCTGACGTACGGCGTAAATTTCCTCCCTTATCAAATGTAACCCATAACATCCCAACATATAATTAAGCAGCAGTTAACTACTGTTTCAGTATACTGAAAACTGGCGAATATTTATCCTTAAACAAGTCATACCGTTTCGTTGAATAAATTGTGAGCTTTAACTTTCCTGAAGTGTTTTATTTTTATCGAAACGTTTTGCTTGCCTTGTTTTGAGGCAGAGTCATAAAAATTTCATTATTTTGGTGCAGAATAACGCTTATTAAATGTTGGATTTTAATACAGTTAGCAAAATGTATTTAACATCGTTTATTCACTGTCACCCTCTGGTGCATTGCGATGTTTTCAGCATAACTTTTCACAAAATGTTCTAACTCAGTCATTCCTCTAAAGAAAATCAGGGATTGGGATGGACGCTTTGAAATGATTGAGCTATGTTTAAAAAGTCTTTGATTACAGGGCGCGCCAGCGCACCCTGTGGGCGGTGAGGTCAGGTGGCGCTTCATTTGACAATTCGCATAACTGTGCAGATTGTTATGGAGTAACGCCTGAATTTGTGCGGCGGATCGAGACACGTTTAAAAATGGCTTGCCATATTAAACGTTGTGTGTGATAACACGTTTTGGGTCAAACGAGGTACAGTTCTGTTTATGTGTGGCATTTTCAGTAAAGAAGTCCTGAGTAAACACGTTGTCGTTGAATACCGCTTCTCTGCCGAACCTTATATTAGTGCCTCAAGCAGTAATGTCTCAGTTTTATCTATGTTAAAGCCTGCGGGCTAAGAAAACACTCTAAGGAATTTTGCAAATGGCAAAGATTAAAGGTCAAGTTAAGTGGTTCAACGAGTCTAAAGGTTTTGGTTTCATTACTCCTGCTGACGGCAGCAAAGACGTGTTCGTACACTTCTCTGCAATCCAGGGTAACGGCTTCAAAACTCTGGCTGAAGGCCAGAACGTTGAGTTCGAAATTCAGGACGGCCAGAAAGGCCCAGCTGCGGTTAACGTAACTGCTATCTGATCGAATCACTGCTGACTGAAGCGCTTAGCGCTTCGATCTCAGACATAAGCCTCGCCGATGCGGGGCTTTTTTATTCACTTATTTTTCAAAATGTTACGTATTCCTCCTCTGTTATTATCTTGTTGCAAACCCGCGAGATTATTAGCATTGTTTTCCCGCCTTATTATCCCTTTTTCCCGTTAAATCAGGACGTTGATTAACAGCCCTGGGGTTAAAGTGAAAAAAAAGACAATAACGGCCAACGGAAACTTTACACCGGCACGTTTTGCACTTCTGTGTCTCGCCATCTTTTGTAGCCTTGCTTTTCTGTTAGGCCGCGTGGCATGGCTACAAATTATCAAACCGGATAATCTGGTGAAGCAGGAGGATATGCGTTCCCTGCGCGAAGTGGCGATAGACGCCCCGCGTGGGATGATTGTTGACCGTGAAGGGCGTCCCCTTGCGGTAAGCGTACCTGTCCAGGCCGTCTGGGCCGATCCCAAAACTGTGCTTGATAAAGGGGGGATCGGCTTTGATTCGCGCTGGCAGGCCCTGGCAAATGCTTTACACCTTTCTCTGAGCACGCTCGCATCGCGAATAAACAGCAATCCGCACGGGCGATTCATTTATCTAGCTCGTCAGGTTGATCCCTCCCAGGCAAAGTGGATTGATAAGCTGCGTCTTCCCGGTATCAACCTACGCGATGAGTCCCGCCGCTTTTATCCTGCCGGACACGTGGCGGCAAACCTGATTGGCTTCACTAATATTGATGGTCAGGGTATTGAGGGCGTCGAGAAAAGCTTTAACACGCAGCTCACCGGGAAGGCAGGCGTGCGGCTGGTCAGGAAAGATCGCTACGGGCATGTGGTTGAGAATCTCACGGAGGTGGCGCCCGTACCGGCACATAATATCCAGCTTAGTATCGATGAACGCCTGCAAACTATCACCGAAGACGCGCTGGATAATGCCGTGGCGTGGAATAAAGCCGAGTCAGGCGCGTCGGTGCTGATTAATATCCAGACGGGCGAAATTCTGGCGATGGCGAGCTTCCCTGACTTCAACCCCAACAATCGGGAAGGGGCAACGCTGGATGACTTTCGTAATCGCGCTATCAGCGACACCTTTGAACCGGGTTCGACCATTAAGCCTCTGGTGCTGATGACGGCGCTACAGCAGGGGCTGGTGCAGCCTGACAGCGTGATAGACACGCATCCCTACACCATTGATGGCCATCGTATTCGCGATGTGGGCTACTACCCCGAGCTGACCATGACCGGGATCCTGCAAAAATCCAGCGACACGGGCGTATCCCGTCTTTCTCTCGCGATGCCCGTGCAACGGTTACTTGATACCTATAAAAACTTTGGTTTTGGCGAGAGTACCGGGCTTGGCTTAACGGGAGAAAGCTCAGGTTTACTGCCGCAGCGAAAATTCTGGAGTCAGTTAGACAGGGCGACCTTTGCCTTTGGGTATGGCCTGATGGTTACCCCCCTCCAGCTGGCGCATGTGTATGCCACCATCGGTAGCTATGGCATTGAACGGCCTCTGTCCATCACCCGTATCGATCCCCCCGTGATTGGCAAACGGGTGATGCCCGGGGAGATTGTTCACGAGGTGGAACACATGATGGAGAGCGTCGCGTTACCCGGCGGTGGCGGGATCAAAGCGGCGGTGCGTAACTATCGTGTGGCGATTAAAACCGGGACGGCCAAAAAAATCGATGAACACGGTAAGTATGTGGATAAATACGTCGCCTACACAGCAGGCGTTGCGCCCGCCAGCGATCCCCGTTTTGCACTGGTGGTGGTGATCAACGATCCGAAAAACGGAGCCTACTACGGCGGGGCCGTTTCCGCGCCCGTGTTCAGCGAAATTATGGGTAACGTCTTGCGCCTGGAAAACGTGAAGCCAGACGGGCTGCCGGCAGATTCTGACCATCTGATCGTGATGCGTCACCCAGCCGTTTATAACCCTGGCGAATAGCGGTACACTTCGCCTTTTGGTTTTCGCCCTGGAGCTGTCATGTCTTTCAGTTGTCCCCTTTGCCACGCGCCGCTGACGCGCGCGGAGAAAACGTTTATCTGTCCACTGGGACATCAGTTTGACCGGGCTAAAGAGGGCTATGTCAATCTTCTGCCGGTACAGCACAAGCGCTCCCGGGATCCGGGTGACAGCGCGGAGATGATGCAGGCGCGCCGGGCGTTTCTTGACGCCGGACACTATCAACCGCTCAGGGATACCGTTGTCGACTTACTCCGTCAATATCTGACAGAAGGCGCATCCGCCATGCTGGATATCGGCTGCGGCGAGGGCTACTACACCGCCACGTTTGCTGACGTCGCGGCTGGGAAGGGCGCCGAAACTTACGGGCTGGACGTGTCGAAAGTGGCTATCCGTGCAGCAGCAAAACGCTACTCAGCGGTAACGTTCTGCGTGGCCTCCAGCCACCGCCTGCCGTTTGAGGAAGCGAGTATGGACGCCGTGGTGCGTATCTATGCCCCGTGCAAGGCAGAGGAGCTGGCGCGCGTCGTTAAGCCCGGCGGGTGGGTTATCACCGTTACGCCGGGACCGCGTCATCTGCTGGAGCTAAAAGGGCTGATCTATGATGAAGTTCACCTGCATGCGCCGCACTCTGAACAGCTGGCGGGCTTCGCGTTAAAGCAGGCACAGTCAGTGGCGTATGAGATGACGTTGCAGGGAAGTGAAGCGGTGGCGTTACTGCAAATGACGCCGTTTGCGTGGCGGGCAAAACCAGAGGTGTGGGAAACGCTGGCAGCACAGACAGAATTTCGCTGCCAGACGGATTTCAGCATCCATTGCTGGCAGCGCGAAGATTAACCCGCGAAGTGTGCCCAGAGTATTTGGGCACCAATCCCGATCAACACGATACCGCCCAGAATTTCGGCGCGTTTGCCTAACAGCGGGCCAATGAACCGCCCCACCATCATCCCCAGCGTTGACATAATCAGCGTGGCGCAGCCAATCGCCAGCGCGGTGGCGATAATATTGACCTGCAAAAACGCCAGACCGACACCGACGGCCATTGCGTCCAGGCTGGTTGCGATAGCGGTTGTCACCAGAAGCCAGAAGCCGTGGCGTTGCAGCGGCGCATCATCTTCATCGCTGTTGCCACGAAAACCTTCAATTACCATGCGTCCGCCGAGGAACACCAGCAGCACGAAGGCGATCCAGTGGTTCCACTCCAGCACAAACTGGCTGGCGAGCATCCCCAGACCCCAGCCAATAAGCGGCGTCAGCGTTTCGATTGCGCCAAAGATGAGACCGGTGCGCAGGGCTTCGGAAAATTTAGGTTTATGGAGGGTGGCACCTTTACCGATAGAGGCGGCAAATGCGTCCATGGACATGCCAAAAGCCAGAAGGATCGTAGCGGAGATATTCATAAGTGCGTCCAGACCGGGGATATCCATATGACACATCACTGCCCCCAGTAAACAGCAGTTGATGTATCTATGGTCTCGCCTGATCGCTTTTGGCACAGTAAGTGTGCTGAAAACGATCCGTACGCGCCACGTTTTGCAACGAGTATGTTGACACGTACATTTCCTGCAGGCAGGAAATCGGCTACTCCCCAACGACGGGCGCAACCTTAACATATTTTGAGAATATAAAACAACAACGAAGATGGCTTTATATAGCCACTATATTGATAACGATTTTCATTTAGGTTTATGCGTAAATGTATCGTTAATAAATATAAGTTAATTCGCAGGGGAGATATAGCATCGGCTATATTGCTGGTTTGAGAATAATACAATACATAGCCGATGCTATAAAATTAATTCATTGAATTTTAAGGAGTAATTTGTAGATTCTTTCCAGGTCGTCAATATTTTTGACGCGAATGAGCAGGCGGCGTTGTTCTAATTGCATCACCAGAACTCCGTCTTCGGATAAATTCATCTCTTTAATGCGGTTATATTCTATCCAGACATTGGCGAAGAAGAATCCGTGTTTTTTAAAAATGAGTTTTGGCGAGCGGATCCAGAACAGGTAAATCGCCATTAATGCCAGCGCACATAATAACCATGTGGTTAATATTGCGCCGTGGCTGGTCACATTATTGTAAATCAGAATGACTACCAGACCGGCGAAGATAAACGCATCAATGCGCCCACGGCGTAAGAGGGGAAGGGTCAGCAGCGTCTCGCCGTGGCGGCGAGGCATAATGAACTCGTCATAGATCGCGTAAGCCAGAAGGGCAACAATAAATAAAACCAGTACGGTGTCCGTGACAGTCATTCATCCTCCAGATAAAAAGACCGGGGGCAAGCCCCCGGTCGGTAACGCATTTTATTACAGACCCAGCAGGCCGACGGCGTAGCCCGCGATACCGATGACGAAGAAGCCAACGATGATCCACAGCGGGTTCACTTTCTTACGCAGCAGCCACATACAGGCGAAGGTTAACAGCAGCGGTACCAGGCCAGGCATCAGCTGGTCCAGAATGGTCTGCACGGTGGTGACGCGCGTCTGACCATCCTGACCGGTGATCGTCGATACCACCAGCGGGATGTTCACGTGCGTCCACTTGTTAACCAAAGCCCCCATTACAAACAGGCCGAGGATTGACGCCCCCTCAGTCAGTTTTTGCAGGAAGCCGCCGCCCATATCCTTAACGATATCCACCCCTTTACGGTAACCATACGCCACGCCGTAGTAGCGGGTCAGCAGACGCACCGCGTTGAACAGGATAAAGAACAGCAGGGGACCAAGCAGACTGCCGCTCATGGCGATCCCGGCGCCCAGTGCCGCAAAGACCGGACGCACGGTACCCCAGAAGATCGGGTCGCCCACGCCTGCCAGCGGCCCCATCAGACCGACTTTAATACCGTTGATAGCACCATCGTCGATCTCAGCCCCGTTTGCACGCTGCTCTTCCATCGCCAGCGTTACGCCCAGAACAGGCGCCGCTACGTAAGGGTGAGTGTTGAAGAATTCCAGGTGACGCTTAATTGCCTGACGGCGTGCTTCGTTGTTTTCCGGATACAGGCGTTTGATTGCCGGCACCATGGAGAAGCAGAAGCCGAGCGCCTGCATACGTTCGAAGTTCCATGAACCCTGAAACAGGTTAGAACGGATGAACACGCCACGAATATCACCCGGAGTGAGTTTTTTCTCAGTGGTAGTTTTTGTCATATCAACCATTTCGCTCACCTGTTAGTCCAGTTCGTTATCGAGATCGTTGTTACCAGCAGCCTGCGCAGGGGCACCCGCGACACGGTTGTATTTCGGGCTGAGCTGGATATAAAGAATCGCCATCACCGCACCAATCACACCCAGCGCAACCAGGTTGAAGTTGGTGAATGCAGCGGTAACGAAGCCAAGGTAGAAGAACGGCATCAGATAGCCTGCGCGCATCATGTTGATGACCATCGCGTAACCTACGACCACAATCATACCGCCCGCGATATTCAGACCGCCGGTGACCACTTCTGGTATGGCGTTCAGCATACTTTGAACTTCACTGGTCCCAACGGAAATCGCCACGATAACGGCCGGAATAGCGATACGCATCGCCTGCAGGAACAGGGACGAGACGTGGATCCAGGAGAGCGCTGTCAGGTTGCCGTTATCGGCCGCCTTATCCGCCGCGTGCTGGAAGGCAACGGTGATGGTACGAACAATGATGGTCAGCACCTGGCCTGCCGCGGCCAGTGGAATGGCCAGCGCGATACCGGCACCGATACTCTGATGACCGGCGATAACCAGAACGGTCGAAATAATGGACGCCAGCGCGGCATCTGGCGCAACTGCCGCACCGATGTTCATCCAGCCGAGGGCGATCATTTCCAGGGTACCACCGATGATGATACCGGTTTTCATGTCACCGAGAACGGCGCCAATCAACGTACAGGCCACCAGAGGGCGGTGGAACTGAAATTCATCAAGTACGGACTCCATACCCGCAATACACGCGACGATGAACACCAGCACAATCTGAAGAGTAGTAATCTCCATTGCACTTCTCCTATTACATAAGCTCTATATGAAAAACCGGCCCGGGCTTATTTCCCCACTTTGCCGATCAAATCCATCATTTTCAGTTTCTGATCCGTGGAAACCTTACGGGCTTCCAGCTCGATACCGCGTGCATTCAGCTTGTTGAAGGCCTCGATATCTTTCGCATCCACTGAAATCGCGTTGTTGACCTGCGTTTTGCCCTGACGGAAAGCCATACCGCCAATGTTAACGGAGGTGATTTTCACGCCGCCTTCAACAATGCGTTCAACGTCTGTCGGGTTGGTGAACAGAAGCATCACGCGTTCGCCCGCATATTTCGGGTTGTTGTAAACGCGGATCATTTTGGCGACATCCACGACGTGCGCGGTGACGCCCGGCGGTGCAACCTGGGTAAGAAGGGTTTTACGGACAGTGTCGGCGGCCACTTCGTCACTGACCACGATGATGCGTTGTACGTTGGTCTCTTTGGTCCAGCGCGTCGCCACCTGGCCGTGGATCAGACGGTCATCAATACGCGCAAGGCCGATAACCATGTAATCGTTCGGACCCATTGGCTTCGCCGGTGCCGCGGCTTTTGGTGCAGCAGGGGCAGGGGCAGGTTTTTCAACCGGCTGTGCTTTCAGCGCCTTCACGCCTTCGCGACCGGTTTCCACCGCCAGCGCCACCAGCTCGTCAAAGCCTGGGTTGTCGTCACGCGCCATGAAGGTTTCCACCAACATTGGGATATTTACCCCGGCGACAACTTCATAATGCTCTTTATCGACGACAATGCGGCTGGCAGCGTTGAACGGGCTGCCGCCCCATGTATCCACGAGAAACAGCACGCCTTTGCTGGTATCCAGCTTCTCAAGCTGAGCAGTGTACTTTTCAATCAGCGTCTCGGCGTTTTCACCGGGAACGAAATCGATCCAGCCGACGTTTTCCTGCTCGCCCAACAGCATTTCTGCCGTTTTGAGTAACTGCTCCGCAGCCCAACCATGTGTGCCTATGACAATAGCAATGGTCACTTGCTACCTCCTATTATTATCATTTATACGTCTGCCAGGCAGGCGTACTGAGAATCGTATTGGCGAACCGAATCGATTCAGATAAGGGTTAGAGTTCTAAAAAACCAAGACTTCCGCGAATTATTTTAGATAGTGAAAAAATAATTTATGTGATGAAGATCCGTAATTTAGCTACGCCTTACAGATTTTTCTGTAAGATAAACCACGTGTGTTACAGAAGTTTGCAAAGGAACGTAAATCTTTGCTAAAAACCCATTGTCTCTGATATGTTTAGCGTCCGTTTAATTATTCAGGAGTATAGGGCTACAGCCCACTATATGGACCGTCACCGACGTCAGTCATCTTCCAGGCCATCCCGCGCCTTATTCACCGGCGACCTTCGCCACGCATCGACCCCCATTCCCTTTGAAATGCCCGAAATTAGCGGGGCACCGTTTTGTCATTCCTTTAGCAGGAGCGTGTCATGGAATTCTTAATGGACCCGTCAATCTGGGTAGGCTTGCTTACGCTGGTCGTGCTGGAGATCGTTCTCGGTATTGATAACCTGGTGTTTATTGCCATCCTTGCGGATAAGCTGCCGCCGAAACAGCGTGATAAAGCCCGTCTGATCGGCCTCTCGCTGGCGCTGATCATGCGACTGGGCCTGCTGTCCGTGATCTCGTGGATGGTTACGCTGACTAAGCCTCTGTTCACCGTCATGGATTTCACCTTCTCCGGCCGTGATTTAATCATGCTGGTGGGGGGGCTTTTCCTGCTGTTCAAAGCTACAACAGAGCTGCATGAACGGCTGGAGAACCGGCAGCATGATGATGGCCACGGTAAGGGGTATGCCAGCTTCTGGGTGGTGGTCCTGCAGATTGTGGTGCTTGATGCGGTCTTCTCACTGGATGCGGTGATTACAGCGGTTGGCATGGTGAACCATCTGCCGGTGATGATGGCGGCGGTTGTGATTGCGATGGCGGTAATGCTGCTGGCGTCGAAACCGCTGACGCGTTTCGTCAACCAACATCCGACGGTCGTCGTGCTGTGTCTGAGTTTCCTGTTGATGATTGGTCTGAGCCTGGTGGCAGAAGGTTTTGGTTTCCATATACCGAAAGGCTACCTGTACGCCGCGATTGGCTTCTCGATTCTGATCGAGCTGTTTAACCAGATTGCGCGCCGTAACTTCATTAAGCAGCAGTCGAATCAGCCGCTGCGCGCGCGTACCGCCGATGCGATCCTGCGCCTGATGGGCGGGCGTCGTCAGGTGAACGTGCAGGCGGATAACGAGAACCGTAACCCGGTTCCGGTGCCGGAAGGCGCGTTTGTGGAAGAAGAACGCTACATGATCAACGGCGTGCTTTCGCTGGCCTCCCGCTCCCTGCGCGGCATTATGACGCCGCGCGGTGAAATCAGCTGGGTGGACGCCAACCTGAGCGTCGACGAAATTCGCCAGCAGCTGCTCTCCTCGCCGCACAGCCTGTTCCCGGTCTGTCGGGGCGAGCTGGATGAGATCATCGGTGTGGTGCGCGCGAAAGAGATGCTCGTGGCGCTGGAAGAGGGCGTCAACGTCGAGGCCGTAGCGGCCGCGTCGCCTGCCATCGTGGTGCCGGAGACGCTGGATCCGATTAACCTGCTGGGCGTGTTGCGTCGTGCTCGCGGGAGCTTTGTTATCGTCACCAACGAATTTGGTGTGGTACAAGGTCTGGTAACGCCGCTGGACGTGCTGGAAGCCATTGCCGGTGAATTCCCTGATGCGGATGAAACGCCAGAAATCGTTGCCGACGGTGACGGCTGGCTGGTGAAAGGCACCACCGACCTGCACGCGCTCTCGCACACGCTGGGCGTCGAAAACGTGGTCAATGACGATGAAGACATCGCCACGGTAGCGGGGCTGGTGATTGCCGTTAACGGGCAGATCCCGCGTATCGGTGATGTGCTTGAGCTGCCGCCGCTGCAAATTACCATCGTTGAAGCCAACGACTATCGCGTTGATATGGTTCGTATTGTTAAAGAGCACTCTGTACACGACGAAGAAGAGTAACGCTATCTAGCGTAACGGCAATAAAGGCACGATGTGTCCGTTGTGACGGGCTGGCGGAGGGTTACTTTCCGCCAGCCATTTCGGAAACTCCCGCAGCGGCATCGGCCGCGCATACAAGTACCCCTGTAAAATATGTACGCTGTGGCGGCGCAAATAGCGTGACTGCTCCTCGGTTTCAACCCCTTCTGCAACCAGTTCAATATTCAACCGCTGGCCCAGCGCAATAATAATATCCGTTACCGTTGAGTTCACGGCGTCGGTGCCGATCGCGGTGGTGAAGGATTTATCAATTTTCAGCACGTCCGGGTGAAGTTTTTCAAGCCACGAAAGAGAACTATTGCCCGTACCAAAATCATCAATCGCAAGCTTCACCCCTTTGCGATGCAGCTCCCGCACGATGCGGTAATCCACATCGAGCAACGCATCGCGTTCGGTTAACTCTACAATCAACTTTTGAACAGGGTTCGCCTTAAACCAGATGCGGTTAAGATCCCGGATCAGCGCAGCGCGGCGAAAATGGCTGGCGGCCACGTTGATGCCAATATGGAAATCCCGTGAGGCCGGGAAAAAGCCTATCTGCCGCACCGTTTCGCTGATGACGTAGCGCGTAAGCGGAACAATCAGGCTATGTTCTTCAGCCAGGGGGATAAAGACATCGGGAGAAATCCAGCCCTGACGCGGGTTGTTCCAGCGCAGGAGGATCTCGACGCCAACGCATTCCCGGGTGCGGGCGTTTACCAGCGGCTGGCAGAAGAGTTCAAACTCCCGGGCAGCAATCCCCATATTAATTTCCCAGGTGAAACTTATGCGTCGCGCCGTGGCAAGCCAGGCGATATAGCCCATCAGTAAACTGAGCATCAACGCCAGCGGTAGCTGGGTAGGCAGATTTTTCAATGCCATTTGGCCTGCCCCAGGGCCGCTGACCGTGACGCTGAAAGGGTAGTGCTGTGAAGACTGTTCCAGCAGGGAGGCGTGTTCATCGAAGGTCGGCGTATTCGTCACCTGCTGCCCGTCGCGGAGAAAATTATCGCCTACTCTCAGGACCACGTCGGTGATTTGTGGCCGCTGTGGCTCCAGAATCATTTTGGTGATGAGATCGATATTCACTACCTCCATCAACCCGTCACTGCCGTCGCCCGCAAGGGGTGACCACTGAATCAGTACCGGACTACCCTTTAACAGCCACCGATCGGTCAACAAGATCAGCCTGGGTTCACTGGACGGAAGCATCGGCTCAATGTCACTGACGGGCATATTTCGGCTGCCAAATACGCTCGAGCAATACAGTATTCCGTCTTTGACGAGGGCGATGGAGCGCACGGTCTGGAGGATCGCCGCCTGTTTTCGCAGAATCGGATTCGCTTCAGCGCAGGGCATATCAACCAGAAAACGTAGAGTTTCACGCTGGGTTTCTAACGCAAGAAGCACCTTATCAAGCGCACGCACGGTATGGTGAGTAAAGTCGTGGATCCGATCCTGATTAATGTTGCGCTGTGAAATAAAGCGAATGCCCAGCGTCAGGACGAGCGTAACGAGCGCAACCGTAACACAGACGATAACGCGTTTTCGGCGATAGTCTTTAATGATCGTTTGTGCAGTTTGCATGAACGGTCGCCTGATAAGCACCGGCCGGAAAAGCCAGACGCAACAGTGACAGTGTAGTGGGGAATACGTGAAGCGACGAGAGGCGGTGGGAAAATTCGCCCATCTGTTGCAGATGGGCGAAAAGGAAGGTTTAGTCGCACTGCACCTTAATGGCCAGACCGCCGCGCGAAGTCTCACGGTACTTCGCGTTCATGTCCTTGCCGGTTTCGTACATGGTTTCAATAACCTTATCCAGTGACACGCGTGGCTCGCTGGTACGGCGCATCGCCATACGCGAGGCGTTGATCGCTTTGACGGAGGCGATGGCGTTACGCTCAATGCACGGTACCTGCACCTGGCCGGCAACCGGGTCACAGGTCAGACCGAGGTTGTGCTCCATGCCGATTTCCGCCGCCACGCACACCTGCTCAGGGCTTGCGCCCAGCAGTTCCGCCAGACCGGCCGCCGCCATAGAGCAGGCCACGCCCACTTCACCCTGACAGCCTACTTCGGCACCGGAGATGGAGGCATTCATCTTGTACAGCGCGCCGATAGCGCCTGCCGCGAGGAAATAACGGATATAGATCTCCGGTGTCACGGGCTCAATAAAGTGATCGTAGTAGGCCAGCACCGCCGGAACGATACCGCACGCGCCGTTGGTTGGCGCCGTCACCACGCGACCACCCGCTGCGTTCTCTTCGTTAACCGCCAGCGCAAACATGTTCACCCAGTCAACCACATTCATTGGATCATTGGAGAATTTGTCGGTGGTGACCAGCATACGGCGAAGCGCAGAGGCACGACGTGGCACACGCAGTGGCCCAGGCAGAACCCCCTCGGTGTTCATCCCGCGGTCAATACAGGCGCGCATGGTTTGCCACACGTTAGCAAAATAGTCTTCGATCTCTTTCTTGCTGTGCAGCGCCAGTTCGTTCTGCATCACCATGCCGGAGAGGGAGAGACCGGTCTCTTTGCAATAGGCCAACATCTCGGTGGCAGATTTAAACGGATAGGGCACATTCACATCGCCCGCGCTCTCTTTGCCAAAGTGTTCTTCGTCAACGATAAAGCCGCCGCCGATGGAGTAGTAGGTTTTACTGTAGATCTCTTTTTCGCCGCTCCAGGCGTGGATGGTCATACCGTTTTCATGCAGCGGCAGGTTGTCGCTACGAAAACGCATCCCGTCATCCTGCGGGAAGTCCACTTCGTGCTGACCGTTAGCCAGCAGCAGACGACCGCGCGTTTCCACGTCGCGGATAAATGCCGGAATGGCATCAATATCAACTGTGTCCGGCATATTGCCCGCCAGACCCATAATAATGGCGATATCGGTGTGGTGGCCTTTACCCGTTAATGACAGTGAACCGTAAACGTCTACGGCGACACGGGTAACGCTTTCCAGTAATCCTTTTTCGACCAGATCATCGACGAACTGTTTACCGGCCTTCATCGGCCCTACAGTGTGGGAAGAAGATGGACCAATCCCCACTTTGAACATGTCGAATATACTAATCACTTTCACACTCCTGACAGGGTTACTGGGGTTCCAGTAACGATGTTATAACTGCGCATAGTGTAAGAGGGAACACTAACCTCGGCTTAACTATTCACATGAATTAAACTAATGGTTAACGATGGTTTAGCTAATAGCGCGACGCCGATCGCAAACCTGCCAGAAAAGGGTGGAATGTAAAGTATAGTCAAGGCTTCAGGCCGATTTGTAGCGCAAGCTCACGAATGATGCCTGCCGTCATGCCCCAGACAAAATAATGCTGATACCACGACAGCCAGACCCGATGATCGTGCCCGCGGCGGTGAATATCCAGAGGATGATAGCGGCCCAGACGAAGGGCCTCTTCAAGCGGCATTTCGAACACCGCTGAAACTTCATCGACGCTGGCGTGATACTGAAGATCGGGCGGAATAATGCCGACGACCGGCGTGACCTGAAAACCGGTTACGCTGTCCACTGGCGGCAGCACGCCAATTACCTCGACCGCCTCCGGGGGGATCGCCACCTCCTCATGCGCTTCGCGCAGCGCGGCGGCAATCAGGGAAGCATCGGTGCTGTCCACCGCGCCGCCCGGAAACGCAACCTGACCGGCGTGTTTTCGCATATGCGGTGAGCGCTGGGTAAGCAACAGACCCGGCTGTTCACGACGCACGACCGGGATCAGTACCGCCGCCTGACGTTGATTCAGCGCGGCGCGGTTAACCTGGGGCCGCAGAAGCTGAAAGCGCGACAGAAAATCATCCAGCGTCAGGTTGTCTTTCTTCACCGTGAGTTCTCCAGTTGTTTCAGGATACGATTCACTTTATCAAAGGTTTCCTGATATTCCGCTCCGGCCTGGCTGTCGGCCACAATGCCGCCGCCTGCGGAACAGTACAGGTTACCGCCGCAGGCCGTCAGGGTGCGAATAGTGATGCTGGTATCCATGGTTCCGCACAGGCTCACATAGCCGATGCTGCCGCACCAGGCGTTGCGGCGATGCGGTTCCAGTTCGTCGATGATCTCCATCGCGCGGACCTTCGGCGCGCCGGTGATGGAGCCGCCCGGAAACGCGGCGCGGAGCAGATCGCAGGCGGTCCGCGAGGCCGGCAGGCGTGCAGTGATAGTACTGACCAGATGATGTACCGCCGGGAAAGGCTCCACAACGAACAGCTCCGGCACGCGCACGCTGCCCGGCTCGGCGACGCGGCCAATATCATTGCGCATCAGATCGACAATCATCAGGTTTTCAGCGCGATCTTTCGGCGAGGCCGCCAGCGTCTCCGCCTGCTGGCGGTCGGCGTTAGCATCGGCAAGGCGCGGCAGGGTGCCCTTGATCGGGCGGGTCTGAATAATACCGTCAGCCAGATGAATAAAACGCTCAGGCGAAAGGCTGAGGATGGCGCCGTGTTCAAGGCGTAAAAATGCGCTAAACGGGGCCTTATTGCTGGCATTGAGGCGGGTAAATGCCTGCCATTCGTCTCCCCGGTACGCCGCCTGGAAACGCTGGGCAAGGTTGACCTGATAACAGTCGCCGCTGTGAAG
>NZ_JABMCU010000087.1:0-17885 GCF_013179605.1 Enterobacter sp. CM29
GTAGCCAAACAGCGCCAGCGCCAGCAGGCCGATATTCAACAGCAGCGGCAGCATAATGTTTTGCAGGGTATCAAGCATCAGGGTGCCAAAAGGCACCTGCCACACCAGCCGCATACCGGTTGAGTTGAGCGATGAGGCAATCTCAATCTTCGAGCCATTAAATGAGATCGCTACGCTGTCCGGGCCTTCTTTATCCGACGGCGTGCGCATATTTTGGGTGCTGTTGTCTGGCTCCAGTCGGAAACTGTCCAGCGGCATATCCGGCGGGATAAGATCGTTAATTGGCAGATCGAAGGCAACCACTGTCGCCAGATGGCCCGGCTGGTTAAAGGTGGTTCGCAGCGTAAAGTAGTGGCCATTCTGCCAGGCAAGACGGCGTAATGACGAGAAACTTTCGCGCTCGTCCAGCGCGTTGGCCTGTTGCAGCATTTCTGCCCGACGGGAATCGACAATGCTGCCAACGGTGGTCTCTTTAAAGCCCGACGAGAGATCCTTAAGCGGCAGGGTCGAGATCAGGATCATGCTGTTGTCCTGACCGTTCAGGTAATACATGGACCACGGTACGGTCTCGGCGCCCCACAGGGTGTCCAGATAGGAGGAGATCCGCTGCGTCATCTCAAGCGTTGCGCTGTCGTGCGAGCCGAAAATCAGGGCTTCCGTCTTACGCTGCGGTTTTTCAAGGTAATACACATCCTGCTTAAGGCGCGTTTCCTGCAACCCTTCGCCTGATGAGGTGGCAGGTGCGGCGGCGATATTGTCGTAGATTTGCCAGGTCGCGTAGCGCCACGTATCAATGCGCTTATGCACCGCATGGGTGATATCGACAATTTGATAGCTTTTATCTTTAAGCCAGGTATTCACGGCGCTCTGAACCATCACTCCCATTGTGACTAACAGCACAACGATCAACAGAAGAAAGAAACGGGTGATGCTGCCCGGTAGAAGGGAGAATTTGCTCGGGGCGGTAGTTTCAGTCTGACTCATCGATGTGTTTAACCCGTAATGGCCGCGCGGTAATGGGATAGGGCAGTATAAAGGGTAATAACTGAATTTCCAGCGTCGTTATCGGTATGACCTTGACTTTTTATCTGTCGCAACCCGCTTCAACGTCATCCGTGTGAAAGATGTACAAAACCCAGTGAAATGTACAAATATGCTGTTACAACGGCAGTAAAATAGCACGAATTAACAAGAAATTAATTTTGAAAGTGAAAATGAAAATCTGTAAACGCCGGGCGATGGATTTAGTTAATAGTCGTTATCATTACAGACGGGTAGCACATAAAATGTCTGCTGACGTAAAGAAAGGTAAAAAAAAACCGAATGCGGAGCATCCGGTTCAATTAGGGATAAACAGACATTCAGAACTGAATGACGGTAATAAATAAAGTTAATGATGATAGCGAGGGTTATTTTAGTGGTGTTGACGGGAATTTTTTTGTCATTCAGTGCTGTACTCTTTTTTAAGTTAGTCTTTTGAATTTTATAGGATATATTTTTGTTTTGATTATCCGTGCTATATTTTTAAACTTTTGATGCTTTGTGAAAGTTCCTTGAAATTTACATATTGAAACATCTTGATGGTAAAGTGAAACATCTTCAAAGTTTTCGTATCATATTCCTGTTGGATTATTCTGCATTTTTGAGGAGAATGAACTTGCCGACTGGTTAAGAGGGTTGACCAGTAAGCAGTGGTAAATAATAAGGCATATAACAGAGGGTTAATAAAATGAAAGTTAAAGTACTGTCCCTCCTGGTACCAGCTCTGCTGGTGGCAGGCGCAGCAAATGCGGCTGAAATTTATAACAAAGACGGCAACAAATTAGATCTGTACGGTAAAGTGGATGGCCTGCACTATTTCTCTGATGACGACAGTGCAGACGGCGACCAGACCTACATGCGTCTGGGCTTCAAAGGCGAAACTCAGGTTAACGACCAGCTGACCGGTTACGGCCAGTGGGAATACCAGATCCAGGGTAACTCTGGTGAGAACGAAAACAACTCATGGACGCGTGTGGCGTTCGCAGGTCTGAAATTCGCTGATGCGGGTTCATTCGACTACGGTCGTAACTACGGCGTTGTTTACGATGTGACTTCCTGGACCGACGTTCTGCCGGAGTTCGGCGGCGATACCTACGGTTCTGACAACTTCATGCAGCAGCGTGGTAACGGCTTCGCGACCTACCGTAACCAGGACTTCTTCGGTCTGGTTGATGGTCTGAACTTCGCGTTGCAGTACCAGGGTAAAAACGGCAGCCCAAGCGGCGAAGGCCAGACCAACAACGGTCGTGACGCGCTGCGTCAGAACGGTGACGGCTACGGCGGCTCTCTGACTTACGATCTGGGCGAAGGCTTCGCACTCGGTACGGCAGTCACCAGTTCTAAACGTACTGCTGACCAGAACGCTGCGGGCTACTACGGTGAAGGCGATCGCGCAGAGACCTACACCGGTGGTCTGAAATACGACGCGAACAACATCTACCTGGCTGCACAGTATACTCAGACTTACAACGCGACCCGCGTTGGCGATCAGGGCTGGGCTAACAAAGCACAGAACTTCGAAGTGGTTGCTCAGTATCAGTTCGACTTCGGCCTGCGTCCATCCGTGGCTTACCTGCAGTCTAAAGGTAAAGACATCGAAAACTATGGCGATCAGGATATCCTGAAGTATGTTGACGTGGGTGCGACTTACTACTTCAACAAAAACATGTCCACCTATGTTGATTACAAAATCAATCTGCTGGATGAAAATGACTTCACCCGTCAGACAGGTATCGGTACTGACGATATCGTCGCGCTGGGTCTGGTTTACCAGTTCTAATTGCTCATACAGCGACAAAGGGGCCATCAGGCCCCTTTTTTCATGCTTTTTTAGGGTCTTACAAATACGCTGTTTTAGTGTACTCTTGCCGCCCTGGCATGAGGATAATAACCAATGGATATGACTTTTTTACGCGCCAGCGTTCTGGCGACTTTTTTACTCCTGACCGCGTGTGACTCTTCTACACAGCCCGCAAAAATCGACGCACCCGCCGCGACGGTGCTGGAAGGGAAAACCATGGGGACCTTCTGGCGCGTCAGCGTGATGGATATTGATAAGTCCCGCGCTGAAGAACTACGCGGTAAAATTCAGGCGCAGCTGGATGCCGACGATCAGCTACTCTCTACCTATAAAAATGACTCAGCGCTGATGCGTTTCAATCGCTCCAGCAGCACCTCGCTGTGGCCGGTGAGCGAAGCAATGGCCGATATCGTCACGGAAGCCATGCGCGTGGGCTACAAAACCAACGGCGCAATGGATGTGACCGTTGGGCCGCTGGTGAACCTGTGGGGATTTGGCCCCAACAAGCAGCCGGTGACCACACCCGATCAAGCCGCCATCGACGACGCCCGCGCGCGTACAGGGTTACAGCATCTGGCGGTGATCTCCCAGTACGGTCAGCAATACCTGCAAAAAGACATTCCCGACCTGTTTGTGGATCTCTCCACGGTAGGCGAGGGGTATGCTGCGGATCATCTCGCGGCCCTGATGGCGCAGGAAGGTATTCCCCGTTATCTGGTTTCCGTCGGGGGCGCGCTCGTCAGCCGGGGCATGAACGCCAGCGGCAGGCCGTGGCGAGTGGCCATCCAAAAACCAACCGATCAGCAGAACGCGGTGCAGGCGATTGTCGACATCAACGGGCACGGTATCAGCACCTCCGGAAGCTACCGCAACTATTACGAGCTGGATGGCAAACGTATCTCGCATGTGATTGATCCGCAAACCGGACGCCCGATTACCCACAACCTGGTGTCCGTGACGGTGATAGCGCCAACTGCGCTGGAAGCCGACGCCTGGGATACCGGATTGATGGTGCTCGGCACGGAGAAGGCCAAAGAGGTGGTGCGTCAGGAAGGGCTGGCCGTCTATATGATCACCAAAGAGGCTGACGGGTTTAAAACCTGGAGTTCACCGCAGTTCAACAGCTTCCTGGTGAGCGAAAAAAATTAAAAAGCAAGGTTGCGGGTTTTTGTTCGGTGGCGTTCAGGCAAGCTGAGCGTATGCTTGTAAGAGGAGCCGATGATGAAAAACACAACCTATCTTACCGATGAGGATCGCTGGCAGGCTGTTCTGGCCCGCGATCCGCGTGCGGATAACCAGTTTGTCTTTGCCGTGCAGACGACCGGCATTTATTGTCGTCCGTCCTGCCGTGCCCGCCACGCGCTGCGTAAAAATGTCTGCTTTTATCCTGATGCTCACCAGGCCGCGCAGGCGGGTTTCCGCCCCTGTAAGCGCTGTAGGCCGGACCAGGTCGACCCTATGGCGCAGAAAAAGGCCAACGTTGCGCTGGCCTGCCGACTGCTTGAGCAGGATGCCGCGCTGAACCTGGAGGCACTGGCGCAGCAGGTTGGCATGAGTCCGTTCCATTTCCACCGCTTGTTTAAATCCGTCACCGGCATGACGCCGAAAGCATGGCAGCAGGCCGCGCGTGAACAACGCCTGCGTAGCCTGCTTGCACAGGGCGGTAAAATCACCGACGCCGTACTGGCCGCTGGCTTCCCGGACGGCAGCAGCTACTACCGTAAAGCCAACGGCGCGCTGGGCATGACGGCGAAACAGTACCGTAACGGAGAGGCTGCGGTCCGCTATGCCATCAGCGACTGCTCGCTGGGCCACTGTCTGGTGGCGGAAAGCGAGCGCGGGATCTGCGCAATACTGCTGGGTGATGACGACGCCGGGCTGACGGCTGAGCTGCTGTCACTGTTTCCGCTTGCCGTCCGCGAACCGATGGAAGGCGCATTTGCCGGGCGTGTTCGTCAGGTGATTGCCTCTGTCGACAGCCGCGCGACGCCGTTGACGCTGCCGCTGGATATCCGGGGTACCGCCTTCCAGCAGCAGGTCTGGCAGGCGCTGCGGGCTATCCCCTGCGGTGAAACGGCAAGCTATCAGCAGGTGGCGAAGGCCATTGGTAAACCCAATGCCGTACGTGCCGTGGCGGGGGCCTGCGGAGCCAACAAACTGGCGATAGTTATCCCCTGTCACCGCGTGGTGCGTAACGACGGTGCGCTGTCGGGTTATCGCTGGGGCGCAGCGCGTAAGGTGCTATTGTTGAAACGTGAGGCGAACAACCCGGAGGGATAATGCTCGATCTTTTTGCTGATGCTGAACCCTGGCAGGAGCCGCTCGCGCCGGGGGCGACGATCCTGAGACGTTTTGCGCTTTCCCGCGCGGCGGCGCTGTTCGACGGTATTGATACCGTCACCGCCCGTTCGCCGTTTCGCCATATGGTCACGCCGGGCGGGTATACCATGTCCGTGGCGATGACCAACTGCGGCGAACTGGGATGGGCGACGAATGAGCGGGGCTATGTATATGCCGCGAACGACCCGCTGACGGATAGGCCGTGGCCGCCGATGCCGGAGGCGTTTCAGGCGCTGTGTCACGATGCCGCCGTCGCGGCCGGCTATCCTGATTTTCGTCCCGATGCCTGTCTGATCAACCGCTATGCCGTCGGGGCAAAGCTCTCCCTGCATCAGGATAAGGACGAGCCTGACCTGCGCGCGCCGATTGTCTCGGTATCCCTTGGGCTGCCCGCTGTCTTTCAGTTTGGCGGCCTGCGGCGCAACGACCCGCTTAAACGGCTGATGCTGGAGCATGGCGATGTGGTGGTCTGGGGCGGTGAATCACGGCTTTTTTATCACGGTATTCAGCCACTTAAACCAGGCGATCACCCGGTGGCGGGGGCGTTTCGCTACAACCTCACGTTCCGCCAGGCAGCGTACAGAGAATAAAAATAAGAATTATTCTTGATGTGTGTGAAAGGCAGTTTACACTGCTGGCTGATTTTTCTTGTCCGGATTGCTCTGCATGCAACTACTTCTTCTTGTCTGGCGGCAGTATCGCTGGCCTTTTATCGCGGTGATGGCGCTAAGCCTTGCCAGCGCGGCGCTGGGGATCGGCCTGATTGCCTTCATTAACGTGCGTTTGATCGAAATGGTCGACACGTCACTCTCCGTCCTGCCGGAATTTCTGGGTTTACTGCTGCTGCTGATGGCAGTCACGCTCGGGTCACAGCTGGCGCTGACCGCGCTCGGCCACCACTTCGTTTTCCGTCTGCGCAGCGAGTTCATCAAACGGATCCTTGATACTCAAGTGGAACGCATCGAACAGCTGGGAAGTGCTTCTCTGCTGGCGGGGCTGACCAGCGATGTGCGCGCCATTACCATCGCCTTTGTGCGCCTGCCGGAGCTGGTGCAGGGGATCATCCTGACCTTTGGCTCGGCAGCCTATCTCGCCTGGCTCTCCAGCAAAATGCTGGCGGTAACGGCACTGTGGATTGTTATTACCATCTGGGGCGGGTTCCTGCTGGTATCACGCGTCTATAAGCACATGGCGGTGCTGCGCGAAACGGAAGACAAGCTCTATAACGATTATCAGACAGTGCTGGAAGGGCGCAAAGAGCTGACGCTGAACCGCGAGCGCGCCGAACATATCTTCAACCATCTCTATATCCCGGATGCGCACGAATATCGTCATCACATTATTCGCGCCGATACGTTCCACCTGAGTGCCGTGAACTGGTCCAACATCATGATGCTGGGTGCCATTGGCCTGGTGTTCTGGATGGCGAACAGCCTGGGGTGGGCGGATACCAACGTGGCGGCAACGTACTCCCTGACGCTGCTGTTTTTACGCACGCCGCTGCTGTCGGCCGTTGGCGCACTGCCGACGCTGCTGAGCGCACAGGTGGCCTTCAACAAGCTGAAGAAGTTCGACCTTGCGCCGTTTAAGGCTGAGTTCCCGCGCCCGCAGGCCTTCCCGAACTGGCAAACGCTTGAGCTGCGTAACGTGACCTTCCGTTATCAGGATAACGCCTTCTCCGTGGGGCCGATAAATCTGACCATTCACCGCGGCGAACTGCTGTTCCTGATCGGCGGTAACGGCAGCGGCAAATCCACGCTGGCGATGCTGCTGACGGGCCTCTACCAGCCGCAGTCAGGCGAAATTTTGCTGGATGGTAAAGCGCTGAGCGCGGAGAAACCGGAGGACTACCGCAAGCTCTTCTCGGCGGTATTTACCGACGTCTGGCTGTTCGACCGGCTGCTGGGCCCGGAAGGGCAGCAGGCGGATCCGGCGCTGGTGGAGAAGTGGCTTGCGCATCTGCAAATGTCACACAAGCTGGAGCTACAGGATGGCAAAATCCTGAATCTCAAGCTGTCGAAAGGGCAGAAGAAGCGCGTGGCGCTGCTGCTGGCGCTGGCCGAAGAGCGCGACATCATCCTGCTGGATGAATGGGCCGCCGATCAGGACCCGCACTTCCGTCGCGAGTTTTATCAGGTCCTGCTGCCGCTGATGCAGGCGATGGGGAAAACCATTTTTGCCATCAGCCATGACGATCACTACTTCATTCACGCCGACCGTCTGCTGGAGATGCGCGACGGCAAACTGAGCGAGCTGACCGGCGATGAGCGCGATGCGGCGTCACGGGACGCGGTGGCGCGCACGGCCTGATTGCAATTGTGCCGGGTGGCCCCCGGCACACTCATTTTTCATATATGCCGTTTTTTTCTCCATCCCGACCCGCCGTTTATTCTTATTTACATATCCCCGCGCTATGCTTAACGCCAACTCATTTAATGGATTTATGATTGATGTCGGTATTAAAGAAAAACAGCGCCAGGCAGCGTGACCAGGAGCGTGCGCGGCTCATCTGGCTCCTGACGACCGATAAAGCGGTCACGTCAACGTTATTGGGTAAGCTAACCCTGGCTGAGCAATATGATGTCGGCACGCTGGCCGACGATATTGCTGAGGTAGGTGCGCTGGTTGCACATTTACCGCCTCCGGATCTGGCGGACACCCTGGAGGCATTGCCTTCCGAGGAGCGCCACGCCCTGTGGCGGCTGGTGCAGGATCACGAGCGCGGTCAGGTGCTGCTTGAAGCCTCGGAAAACGTCTGGGATGACCTTATCGATGAGATGAGCGATCGGGACATTCTTGACGCCCTGCAAACGCTGGATATCGATGAGCAGATTTACCTCGTTCAGCATCTTCCGCGCAACCTGACCGGACGCCTGCTGGCTTCCCTGCCTGCCGAGGAGCGGGCGCGCGTGCGTCAGGTGATGCACTACGAGAAAAACAGCGTCGGCGCGATCATGGAGTTTGGCGTCATCACCGTGCGTCCGGACGTCACCCTGGGTACGGTGCAGCGCTATCTTCGTCGCCTGGGCAGTATGCCGGACAACACCGATAAACTGTTCGTCACCTCGCGGGATAAAACCCTGCTCGGGGAGCTGGAGCTGAAAACGATCCTGCTGAACAGCACCCAGCAGCGGGTAAGTGAGGTCATGGAAACCGAGCCGATGGTCTTCTCGCCGGAAGACGATGCCGAAAAAGCGGCGCGTACCTTCGAACGTGATGACCTGGTGAGCGCGGCGGTGGTGGATTCGGTGGGCAAGCTGATGGGGCGTCTGACCATTGATGAGATCGTTGACGTGGTCTATGAAGAGACCGATAACGACCTGCGTGCCCTTGGCGGTATCAGTGCCGAAGACGATGTTCATGCCTCCGTCGGCAAGGCCGTCAAAACCCGCTGGGCGTGGCTCGCCATCAATTTATGCACCGCGTTCGTGGCGTCCCGCGTTATTGACGGCTTCGAACATACCATTTCCCAGCTGGTGGCCCTGGCGTCGTTGATGCCGATTGTGGCGGGGATCGGCGGGAACACCGGCAACCAGACTATCACCATGATCGTTCGCGCCCTGGCGCTGGAAAACATTCAGCCGGGTAATTTTTCGTGGCTGATTTTCAGGGAGATGGGCGTCGCGCTGATTAACGGCCTGGTCTGGGGCGGCATCATGGGCGGCATTACCTGGTGGCTGTACGATGATATGGCGCTGGGCGGGGTCATGATGCTGGCGATGGTGCTGAACCTGCTGGTGGCGGCGATGATGGGCGTGATTATCCCATTAACGATGACCCGGCTGGGGCGCGACCCCGCGGTGGGGTCGAGCGTAATGATCACCGCCATTACCGATACCGGCGGTTTCTTTATTTTTCTTGGACTGGCGACGATTTTTCTTCTGTAGCCAGTGCTTTTTGCTTAAGTCGGGCAGGGAGGATGAACATCATCACAATCCCGCCCAGCACGCCAATCGCCAGGTTGCCGGTGGAAACCGTTGCCACAACCGTCACCAGCATCACGACGGTTTCAGCCACCGGCGCGTTTTTCAGCGTTCCGGGCTGAACGCTATGCCAGCTAAAGGTCTTGAAGGCCACAATGGCCATAATACCCGCCAGTACCGCCATCGGGATTTTGGCCATCACCTCACTGAGCGCCGTAACCAGCACAAGCAGTACGATACCCGCCGCAAGGGTGGAGATACGGCTTCTGCCTTTCCCCATCTCAACGTTAACGATGGTCTGCCCAATCATCGCGCAGCCCGCAATGCCGCCGTAGAACCCGGCCATAATATTCCCCACGCCCAGACCGATGCTCTCGCGGCGCTTGCTTGAAGGGGTAACGGTCAGTTCATCCACCAGTTTTGCCGTCAGCAAGGATTCCAGCAGGCCAACAAAAGCGATACTTAGCGCACACGGCCAGATAATGCTCAGGGTTTCCAGATTGAGCGGCACCAGCAGTTGCGTAAAGCCCGGCAAACCGCCGCTCATGGAGCCTTCATCCCCTACCGTCGGCAGGATTTGCCCGCTGGTGACGGTGAACAAAGTCAGCAGCACAATGGCAATCAGCGGGGAGGGTACGCTTTTAATATAGCGTGGCACCCACAGCACAATCAGCAGCGTCAGCACGAACAGGCCCACTATCAGCGGGCTTCGGCTCCAGAAATGGGGCACCTGGGCAAAGAAAATCAAAATGCCAAGGGCGTTAACAAACCCGGTCATCACCGACTGGGGAATAAAGCGCATCAGCCGCGCCATTCCCAGCGCGCCGAACAGGATCTGAATCACGCCAGCCATCACCACCGCGGGCAGAATGTACTGTACGCCGTGTTGATGGACCATCGGGCCAATCACCAGCGCGACGGAACCGGCCGCCGCCGTCACCATGGCCGGACGCCCGCCGAGCAGGGAAAGGGCGAAACAGAGCACCACGGAGGCGATAAGGCTCACTTTCGGATCCACGCCCGCGACCACGGAAAACGAAATCACTTCCGGGATCAGCGCCAGCGCGGTAATCACGCCGGCCAGGGTTTCGCGCATCAGACGTTGAGGCGAACGTAAAACGGTGGCGACATGGCCTTCTTGGGGTACAGACGAGTGAGGTAATGACATAACAATTCGCTGGTAGGGGCAGGCTTCCGTGCGCGCGATCACAAAGTGCAGCATCATAGCCAGGAAAATCGTCGGGTGCCAGCCTGTATGCCAAAACCCTACAAACAATCCATCATTAAATTTCACAATTACAATAATTTCGTAACCTTTAAACAATATTTAAAAGTTGCTACCGTGCCACCGCAGCGTGTTTCACCTGTAATTTCTACGCATCAAGCACTATTCAACTAAGGCATAAATGATGAAAAAAATGACTGCCGTGCTCTTTTCTCTGGCCGTGGGGCTGAACGCCGTCTCGCTGGCGGCGAAGGCTGACGCACCAAAAGAGCAGGAAACGGATGTCCTTTTAATTGGTGGCGGCATCATGAGCGCCACGCTGGGCACATATCTTCAGGAATTAGAGCCGAACTGGTCCATGACCATGGTCGAGCGCCTTGATGGCGTGGCGCAGGAAAGCTCTAACGGCTGGAATAACGCCGGGACGGGGCACTCGGCACTTATGGAACTGAACTATACGCCGCAGAAAAAGGACGGTTCCATTAGTATCGAGAAGGCGGTAGAGATCAACGAAGCGTTCCAGATCTCACGTCAGTTCTGGTCTCACCAGGTGAACAGCGGTGTGTTGCACAATCCGCACTCCTTCATCAACACCGTTCCGCACATGAGCTTTGTGTGGGGCGATCAAAACGTCAACTTCCTGCGCGCGCGCTACGCAGCCCTGCAACAGAGCACGCTGTTCCGCGGGATGAAATACTCTGAAGATCACGCTCAAATCAAAGAGTGGGCGCCGCTGGTTATGGAAGGCCGCGATCCGAACCAGAAAGTGGCGGCGACCCGCACTGAAATTGGTACTGACGTTAACTACGGTGAAATCACCCGTCAGCTGGTGGCCTCTCTGAAGAAAAAAGAGAACTTTAACCTGCAACTCAGCTCCGAAGTGCGTGGTTTCAAGCGCAACGCGGATAACAGCTGGAGCGTGACCGTTGCCGATCTGAAAAACAACGAAGCCGAGCATGTGATTAAGGCGAAGTTCGTGTTTATCGGTGCTGGCGGCGCGGCGCTGAAACTGTTGCAGGAGTCCGGTATTCCGGAAGCGGACGACTACGCCGGCTTCCCGGTTGGCGGCCAGTTCCTGGTGTCGGAAAACCCTGAAGTGGTTAACCGTCATCTGGCTAAAGTGTACGGTCAGGCTTCTGTTGGTGCGCCACCGATGTCCGTTCCCCATATCGACACCCGTATGCTGGACGGTAAGCGCGTGGTGCTGTTCGGGCCGTTCGCTACATTCTCTACCAAGTTCCTGAAAAACGGTTCCCTGTGGGATCTGCTGAGCGCGACCACGACGTCAAACGTCAAGCCAATGATGGACGTGGGACTGGATAACTTCGATCTGGTGAAATACCTGATTAGCCAGGTGATGCTCTCTGATGAAGAACGCTTCGAGGCGCTGAAAGAGTACTATCCGCAGGCGAAGAAAGAAGACTGGCGTCTGTGGCAGGCGGGTCAGCGCGTGCAGATCATCAAACGCGATCCGAAAGAGGGCGGTGTGCTGCGTCTGGGTACCGAAGTAGTAAGCGATAAGGATGGCACTATTGCCGCGCTGCTGGGAGCATCCCCGGGGGCGTCTACCGCTGCGCCAATCATGCTACACCTGATGGAAAAAGTGTTTAAGGACAAAGTATCCAGCCCGGAATGGCAGGCGAAGCTGAAAACCATTATTCCATCCTACGGTACGAAGCTGAACGGTAACGTTGACGCCACGGAACAAGAGCTGGAATACACCAGCCGCGTTCTGCAACTGCAATACGTCAAACCGCAGGCTGCGGATGCTGCGCCACAGGCAGAGCTGAAGCCGCAGGCGGAAAGCAAGCCGGTGGCGGATATCGCGCTGTAAGCTAAACGCAAAACGGTAACATCCGTTACCGTTTTTCGTGTTTTCTCCCTCTCCCACCGGGAGAGGGTTGGCGTGAGGGCACAAGAACGCACCCTTTCCAGGTCGGGTAAGCGTGAGCGCCACCCGACTTATTTTTAACGTACTACCGCTTGCCCGACAGTCTCGTCCGCCTTCCATACGCGATATTTCACATCCACGTTTTCCGGCGTATATACGACAATCGGCAGCTTGCTGTTATAGCGCAGCAGACTGTTATCACCCAGATAGGCGGTGATAAATTTCTTCTCTTTCTTGCCGTCCGGGCACGCCATCATGGTGGAGACTGGCGAGGTTACTTTGTCGAAGACATAGTAGTCATAACCCCAGCCTTCCAGTGTTTTGCTTTCCAGTTGGCCGCCCAGACGATGCTGGTTGCAGTCCACTTCCAGCGTCTGGCCGATTAACAGCTCGACTTTGAAATTCCCTTCATTCTGCTGAGCCGGGAGCTGAATAACCTGGCGCTTCATCCCTTTGTCCGCTTGCGGATACGGGGCAACTTTTTCCAGCGGCTGCTCTTTTGGGGTTTCGCTGGCGAAAGCGCTGGTGCTCGCGCACGCAGCGGCGATAAGGGCGATGGCAAATTTAGGTGCGTTTTTCACTGTCATTCCTTTTTGTTAAAACGATCCCGGAAAGACTAACATAATGTATGTGAATGGTTGGCGTAATTTACTCACATTTTCATTTTAAACGGAGTAAAGCACTGCCTTTATGCTCTTTTATTGGTGTTTAATGCTGTGGTGGAGTCGGTGCAGAGATCGTGTTATTTTACGCGTTAATTATTGTTATTCATCTGTAAAGGGAGAAGAGATGGTACGGGAAAAACTGAAGACACCTGAAGGCCGCAAGTTCCTGCTGGCGTTACTGGTTGTGTTTATGATTGCTGCTGCATGCGTGGGGCGAGCAACCATTGTCGGCGTGATCGAGCAGTACAACATCCCGCTCTCTGCGTGGACAACCAGCATGTTTGTCCTGCAATCAGCGATGATCTTTGTTTACAGTCTGGTGTTCACCGTCCTGCTGGCGATTCCGCTGGGGATTTTCTTTCTCGGTGGGCGTGAGAAGCACTAAGCATAGTGCATGCGAAGACAGGCAATAAAAAACCAGCCATAAGCGGCTGGTTTTTTTGTGTATTATTTTGTTGTTAGTGTGCACATCCCTGTGCTGCCTTTCTGGCAGCGTAGGATGTTTTGGTCATTTATTCATAGAAGATTGTGAATTCCGCAGCAGCATTAGCGGGACCGGCCTTCAGCGGAACCACGGTGCTTCCGGAGACGGACCTAAGACGGGAGTAGCGTGCTCTGAGGGGTATGGTATAACTGGTGGCATCACTGCCTATGTAATACTGATTTAAAAACGCTTTGCCACGCCAGTTATGCCAGGAGTTGTCAAGCGCGTTCGTATAGATTCCATTTTCTATCGCTGGATCGTCTATATGGATACAAATGCCTTCAGCACCATTAGCGGCAGGATCGGTTTTCAAACATCTTTCGCCCACAGGGGTAAATCCTGTCTCACCGACCGGATCCAGTCGATACGCGATGACGCCCGGATAGTCAGGATCATTCACATAGGTATTGCTACTCCCTTCCCCCGCCCAGTTTGCGCTTTTATCATTGTAACGCCCAGCGATCACCGGGCAGTTAATAAGCTGAATGTTGAATTCCTTCCACGGTGAGTGCCAGCTAGTTCTTTGCATCTCATCTGTTATTTCATACTCGCCCAATTGTACGTTAACATCCGGTGTCTGACAGCTTCCTGCGACAACATTTATTGAGCCAGAGATAGTGATGCGATCGCTGTTAAGATTAAAGTTTGCTGCCATATTTTGCCCGGGTTCAGACCACGTAATGATTGCAGGGATATTGATGGGAACAGTCCATGTCCCGGCGGGTATATCACCAGTTTTAATCAGACGAAAATACAAATAGCTATTGCTTAGTTGTTGTGCTATTCCGCCAAAAGCTACTTCAGTGCTCAGCACCGTTTCCATCGTCCTCGGAAGATCAACAGCCGTGGTGATACTAGTGCCATGGGTCAGGCTATAACCTATACCTTGAATGCCCGTTTCGTAAACTTTTCTGCCATTAATCGTAGTGACGGTAGCAGGCGGCCCTCCTTCAAATTCTACTTTCGACGTGATGGAGAAGGTACTTGCACCGGTCGAGTCAGAGGTACAATCCATGTAGCGCATTGGCTGATAGATTGCGGGTGCGCGTGCGATATGTTGCTGAAATAACTCTTCGCCTACAGGCAGATCGCGAAGGGCACTGACCGTAATACCGCTGCCGAGGATCGGAATACTGAAGTTCCTGAAGTCAGGTGCCTCCGGTACGCTGATGTTGTTCACCTGGACGCTAGAACATGTCACCAACGCCTTGGCCGATGTGCAGTAGAACAGGGCGATACTGAGTATTGAACTCATAGCACTTATTTTTCGTAAAAATCGGTGTTGCTTACTCATGGTTTTATCCTGAATCGATTCATAGCGGCATAAGTCACTGCGAAACGCAGCGGCCATTTAGGGTAAGAATGTCGCCACTTTTTGCTTTATGACGGTTCGGTAATTGGTAATTAAGCAGACACCTCTGATGCGGATTTTTGCCCCATTGCACGTTCAGCTGTCCGCTTTGCTCAGGCAGACGGGCAAAAATGCGTCGTCCCTGGCCGACCACACCAACAATGTTATGGTTGCTGTCGAATACATCTGCGCCGAACGGTACGCGAGACTCGTCATCCAGCACTATCAACACTGGTGTACCCATGGTAGTGCCATAGCTGAGCTTAACCACGGCGCCGCTGTAAGGTGCCACTTTTTGACTGGTCATGTTCAGCTCTATATCGTCGGGTAAGCCTTTCGGATCGAGGTTCACTTCGTTCATCTGCCAGGCGTTAAGATAGGGCACTAAGGCATAGCCAAAACGGTCAATACTCACGCCGGGATAACTGCTTACGGCAGCCCCTTTCGCCCCTTTCGCTTCCACCAGCGCGACTGTATCGGCGCTATAAGGTGAAAGAGTAATGCCACCGCTGTGCAGCACGGCGGTACCATTCATGCCCAGAGAAAAGTTGTGATAATTTTTGCCCTTGCCCGCACCGGCCTGAATAGTACTTACCGGAGTGCGCAACGAGCTGTTAAAGGCTCCGCTAGTGGAACTGCCTTTATTCGCATGGGCAGCGCTCAGGCTATAGCTGAGCGCATTACTTTCCAGCGCGGTGCCGCTCAGCCCGATTTGCTCACGCATTCGACCGTCATTATCCCGGTTAAGGTTGACCGACATTTGGCTAAACAGATTCTCACCAGAGAAGGGAATGCTCATGCTTAGCATATAGCGAGTCTCATAATCGCCTTCGCCGTTGCGGTTACGACTGGCGCTCAAACTGTAGTTGAACCTGCCGATGTGGTTGTTATAGCCAAACTGGTATTGACGGTCGCTCCCATGTTGATTCCAATAGTCCTGTTGATAGAGACTGGCGTAAACATTACCCCAGCCATCCGGTAGTCGTTGGTTTGCCGTCATTCCTAGTCGGTTTTTGGGACGGTACAGCCCATCCAGTCTGACATTGTGAGCCATCGCCTCACGCAGTTGCATGGCAGACATATAATCCAAATAACCTTCGGTAGAGAAGCGATAGGCCGCGACGCTGATATTACTGCCAGTCTGCTGGATCATATGGCTGTATTTCAGCTGGTAGCTTTCACCAGACATCGTTCGGCCAAATGAGTCATATTCCTTTGATAGCGCCGTTCTGGCGTGAGTCACATCAAATGAGAAAGCCCCCACAGTGGTGCCCAACGCAAGTCCCATCTGCCCCGCTTGATAATCTTCATTACCCTGAATGCCGGTATAGGCCGTGAACCGATTGGAAATCCCCCGTCGCCAGGTAAATTCAGCAAGAAGCGGTTCATCCTCTACCCAGCCTTTACGAAGCGCACCGAGAGTTGCGCTGTAATGGGTAATGCCTGGACGCAGAAGATTACTGGTTGAGGCGAACGGCACGCTCTGACGCTGCACGGAACCATCAGCTTCTTCAATGATAACTTCAAGTTCACCACCATAGCCGGTGGGGTAGAGATCGTTAATTTCAAAAGCCCCAGGCGCGACGGTAGTCTCATACAGCAGGCGGTTCTGCTGCATCACTTTCACCTTGGCATTGGTTCTGGCGATGCCCGTAATTAACGGCGCATAGCCACGTTGAGAGTTAGGTAACATTTGCTCAGCATTCGCCAGTTGAATACCGCGAAAGGCAAGCGTATCGAATTGTTCGCCAGTGGTGTGAGCATCTCCGAGAGTAAGCTGGCTGCTTAACGCTGGAATGTGGCGCTGAACGTAGGTATCGAGTGATTGGTAGTGACGGCCTACATTATCCTGCCAACTCAGGCTGCCATTATGACGAAAATGCCACCCCATGATATTCAGACCGCTGTTAATACCGGCATAAAACGCGTCGCTTTGCGTACTATGCGTTACGTTGCGATAAAAATTGGTGTTGTAATTCAGGATGCCGGCGTTAATACCTTCATCCCACAGGGCCGGGTTAACATAGCCTCGTGGACGTTTAATCAGATAAATATCGGCAACAGACAAAGTTAACGTATGCTCACCAGTATCTAGCTCAACGTTTGCTTCGGGCAGGATCTTCTCAACGGGCAGATACTCTTCATCATCCGCATTATTCAGTAATTTCAGCGATGCATCTGAAAGCTTTCCGGTATCCAGCTCCAGGTTAATTAAGGTCTTCTTTGAAAGACATATTTCCCCTTCCGCAGTCACATCTGAACCATCGGATACCTGGAGGTCATACTGACCCATGCTAATATCATTGATGATGACATTAACGTTATATTTCCCCGGCACAGGTGCATCTTCCTGAAAGCGGGTAATATCAATACGGTTTTTGCTATCCGGGTTAATAAAATGGGTATTAAATTCAGCATAAGAAGTATCAGCACCATAAGCGACAGGAAAAAAGACCGTAGCAATAGCAATCGCTAACGGACAAAGCTTTAGCGTGCCGTTAATCTTAAAATTAAGGTTCCGTTCCATAATATCTTCCTGTAACTACGCTTTATAATCTGTTTTGTGGCACTACTTTTTCTCGATCTCAATGAGACGCATGGCGCCGTAATCATTGATAATGAATGGGTAGTAATTTCCTGTATTGCGACTGAGCGTAAAGGCTTTTGTCCCACCTGGTGCTATCATCCCGCCGTTGCCAAGGCTCACTTTTCCTTCGCGATCTGCTGCAAAATAAGCCACGTTGATAAAGTAAGGTGTAGGATTGGTGGCGGTGACGGTGGTGCCCAGTCGAGACCATTTAACCTGCTGTTGTGCATCGCTTGCATTTATCGCTAAACCGGCCGGACGGAAGAAAACTTTCAGGCGGGAGCGGAATGCCATTTGCAGCATGCTCTTACCTTCTGTGTTATTCACCTTTGCAGGGATTTCCAGCACGTTAAGATAGAAGACGGATTCTTTATCGGTAGGTAGCGACTCACCGGTATAACGTATCCGCAACGACTGACCTTTTCCGGGATTAACGCGGTTGATAGGCGGAGTTAGGGTAAAGGGCGCTTGCGCGGTGTCTGGACGGGACTCGCGTTCGCCAGAATCAATCCAGGACTGAATTAATACTGGTGATTTTCCGTTATTCGTCATTTTGAGCGAGACTTCTTTATCTTTC
>NZ_JABMCU010000088.1:0-17854 GCF_013179605.1 Enterobacter sp. CM29
CGGTGATGGTCTGGCTGCACGGCGGAGGATTTACACTCGGCGCTGGCGGTCTGCCTCCGTATAACGGCAGGGCACTGGCGAAGCGCGGTACGGTGGTGGTGACAATTAATTACCGTCTCGGCCACCTCGGCTTTTTTGCCCATCCGGCGCTGGAGGGGGAAGAAGAACGCGTGGTGCATAACTTTGCGCTGCTCGATCAGATCCAGGCCCTGGAATGGGTGCGCGATAACATTGCCGCGTTCGGCGGCGATCCTGAGAACATCACCGTATTTGGCGAGTCGGCCGGTGCGCGCAGCGTGCTGTCGCTGATGGCTTCTCCGCTTGCGGGAGGACTGTTCCATAAAGCCATTGTGCAAAGCGGGTACACGCTGCCCGACACCCCGCGCGAGCAGGCCATCCATAAAGGCGAAGCGATTGCTGCCCATTTTGGCCTGCAAAATGCCACCGCGGAACAGCTTCGCGCGATCCCGCCTGAGGCGTTCTGGCCGCTGACCTCGCCACTGAATATCGCCCCTGCGCCCATCGTGGGTGACTGCGTTTTGCCTGAGGCCATGCTCGATGTCTTTTTCGCTGCCCGTCAGCATTCAGTACCGGTGATGATTGGGTCAAACAGCGACGAAGCCAGCGTGATGTCGGTGTTCGGGGTCGATCTTGCCGGGCAGATCCAGAAGCTCCGTCGCGAGCGGCGCTTTGGCCTGGGGCTGATCAAGCTGCTTTATCCTGGCGTGAAGGGCGATGAGGAACTCGGCAGGCAGGTTTGCCGCGACATGGCCTTTACCACCATGGGATACGTGGTGATGCAGGCGCAGCAGCGGGCAGGCGGCCTGTGCTGGCGATACTGGTTTGATTATGTGGCCGAAGCGGAGCACGCGACGTATACCAACGGCGCCTGGCACGGTAACGAAGTGCCCTACGTGTTCGATACCCTTGGGCAGGTGGAACCCTCGCGGAAGTATGTAAACGAACGCGATCTGGCCTTCGCCGCTCAGGTGGCGGACTACTGGGTGAGCTTCGCCCGGGATGCGGGAGCACGCGATAGCCTGGTGGGGCCCACGCGCTGGCCCGCCTGCCGGAAAGGGCGGGACGTGTTGTTGCGCATCGGTGTGAATAAACATGCAGGTTTTCGGCTTGAAAACCGTTTTATGCGTGCCCGTATGAGCCTCTTCAAACGGGTAATGAAACACCACGTCAGCCTCGACTGAGCAGACAGGCACGAAACGCATCCAGCCCGTTCTCCGGGTCGGGTGCGTCGCGTAACACCAGCCGGTAGCTCGCCCCCGTCTTTATGCTCGTATCATAAGGCCGCATCAGCCGTCCGGCGCGCACGTCCTCCTCCACCAGCGTTTCATCCGCAATGGCGATGCCCAGCCCCTGAATGGCGGCGGTAATGGCCAGATCCATGGTTTCAAAGTGTTGATTTTTGAGCATAGCTGGCGCCGGACGCGGCTGTTTCGCCAGCCACAGCGTCCAGTCCGTTTTGTCCCGCGTGGGGTGAAGGAAGGTGAGTGTTTCCAGCGCAGAACCGGCCCGCAGCGGGCTCATCACCGGGGTTAAGGCCTCTTCGAACAGCAGATCGCCGGCGCTCATGTGCGTTCCAAACACAATCGCCGCGTCATAGGATTCGGTTTTGAAATTGACGTTATGATCGGTGGTAGTGGTCAGCGCAATCTGGAGTTCCGGCTGTTCGCGCTCGACCTGTAACAGACGCGGTACCAGCCAGCGCATCGCGCAGGTAGGCGCTTTCAGACGAATTACGGTCTGGTGCGTCCGCGCCTGTTCAGCAACGTTAAGCAGGTGCTCAAACGCAGATTGCAGTTCCGGCAGCAGGGCGCTTCCCTGTGAAGAAAGACGCAGGCCGCGAGCATGGCGTTCGAACAGCGGGAAGCCGAACCAGCTTTCCAGCGAGGCAATTTTGCGGCTTACCGCCCCCTGCGTCAGACAAAGCTCCTTCGCGGCATGGGTAAGATTCAGGTGACGCGCGGTCACGATAAACGTCTCTACGGCATTAAGCGGAAATGAACGACGCGACATATCTCACCTTAGCTATGCGTTTTTGTCATGGCTATTATGACAACAATTCGATTGTCCCGGCAATCAAGTTATTGTTTGAATAGTTATGCATTCACCACGAGAAGGGACAGAGGATGACTTTGAAAACGCCGGTGCAGACCCGCTCCAAATTGCCCGATGTAGGAACCACCATTTTTACCGTTATCGGCCAGCTTTCAGCCCGGCATAACGCCATCAACCTTTCTCAGGGTGCGCCGAATTTTTCCTGCGACCCAAAACTTATCTCCGGCGTCACTCGCGCCATGGAGTCAGGGCATAACCAGTATGCCTCCATGACCGGGCTGCAACCGCTCAGAGAGCGCATCGCGGACAAAATTGCCACGCTCTATGGCACCCGCTATGACCCGGCGAGTGAGGTACTGGTGACCGCCAGCGCCAGCGAAGGGCTTTACTCAGCCATCAGCGGGCTGGTTCATCCTGGCGATGAGGTGATCTATTTCGAGCCCTCCTTTGACAGCTATGCGCCGATTGTCCGTCTGCAGGGGGCGACGCCGATCGCTATTAAGCTGACGGTACCGGATTTTGCCGTGAACTGGGATGAAGTACGCGCGGCTATTACCCCACGCACGCGGATGATCATCGTCAATACGCCGCACAACCCGAGCGGACAGGTGTTTTCAGCCGCCGATCTGCACCAGCTGGCAGCGCTGACGCGCCACACCGACATCATCATTTTGTCTGACGAAGTGTACGAGCACGTCGTTTTTGATGGCGAACCGCATCACGGGATGGCAACGCACCCGCAACTGGCGGAGCGCAGCGTGATTATTTCTTCTTTCGGAAAAACCTATCACGTCACCGGCTGGCGAGTGGGTTATTGTGTGGCGCCCGCGGAGCTGATGGATGAGATATGTAAGGTCCATCAATTTTTAATGTTCTCGGCCGATACGCCGATGCAGTACGCGTTTGCCGAACACATGACCGATCCGCAAACCTGGCTGTCGCTGGCGGCGTTTTATCAGCGCAAGCGCGATCTGCTGCAAAGTTTGCTCGCCGACTCACCGTTCAGGCTGCTTCCGAGTGCCGGTTCGTTCTTCCTGCTTGCGGATTACAGCGGCTTTAGCGACGAGCGCGACAGCGAGATGGTGAAAAGGCTGATTGTTGAGTACGGGGTTGCCACCATTCCGCTGTCAGCGTTTTATGCCGATGGCACGGACAATAAACTGATCCGTCTCTCTTTTGCGAAAGATGAGGCGACGTTACGGGCAGGTGCCCAGGCCCTTTGTCGGGTTACACCACGTTAAGGAATTTGAGATGAAATTACGCGCGTTAGTTGTCGGCATAGGACTGCTGTGTTCATTCTCGTCGTTTGCTGCTACCGAGTTGCGATACGGGCTGGAAGCGGAATATCCGCCGTTTGAAAGCCGCAATGCCTCAGGGGAGCTGGAAGGATTTGACGTAGAATTGGGAAATGCCATCTGTAAAGCCGCCGCGCTGAAGTGCAGCTGGGTAGAAACCTCGTTTGATGCGTTGATTCCCGGTCTGGTGGCGAAAAAGTTCGACGCCATAAACTCGGCGATGAACATCACCGAACAGCGTCGTAAGAGCATTGATTTTACCCAGCCCATCTACCGTATTCCCTCCCAGCTGGTGGGCAAAGCCGGTTCTGCGGTAGAGGCCACGCCGGAAGGGCTGAAGGGCAAAACCATCGGCGTTCTCCAGGGTTCAATTCAGGAAACCTACGCCAAAGAGCACTGGGAAAAGCACGGTGTCACCGTGGTGTCTTATAAAGATCAGAATATGGCCTGGGGAGATCTGCTGAATGGCCGCATCGATGCCTCGCTGGTCATGTCAGCGGCCGGGCAGGCAGGTTTCCTCAGCAAGCCGCAGGGTAAAGGGTTTGGCTTTATCGGCAAACCGGTGTCGGACGACACCATCCTCGGCAGTGGGATCGGCTTTGGGCTGCGTAAGGGGGATGAGGCCACCAAAAAGCAGCTTGATGCCGCAATTGATAAAGTACGTGCCGACGGCACGATCGCTAAACTGGCTGATAAGTACTTCCCGGGTATCGATGTCAGCGTAAAATAACCGCCTCGTTGGTCCCGGCTGACGATGTCCAGCCGGGACTCTTTTATACATAACTTTACCCCTTTTTCAGGCCGTTCTGGTCGACAGAAAATATTTCTCGGTTTGTTCAGATAATCACCCGCCAACAATTGGATTCTTAACCGTTTTTGTTTAGGCTGTGCGTTCTTTCTTGCCGTCATTTCGCTGCGCGCGAAACTCATTCACACGACCATAAGGACGTTTTCTCAGGCATGAATCGCAGACGTTTTCTCAAAGGTTCCCTGGCAATGGCTGCCCTGAGCGGCACTTCTGGCCTTGCTTCTCTGTTTTCCCAGGCGGCGTATGCTGCTGACTCCGACATTGCCGACGGTCAGAGCCGTCGCTTTGACTTCTCTGTTCTGCAATCCATGGCGCACGATCTGGCGAAAACCCCGTGGGGTGGTGCGCCGCGTCCGCTGCCGGAAACGCTGGCCACCATGACGCCGCAGGCGTACAACGCCATCCGTTACGATGAGAAACAGTCGCTGTGGAATAACATTGAAGGTCGCCAGCTGGACGCCCAGTTCTTCCATATGGGGATGGGATTCCGCCGCCGCGTGCGCATGTTCTCGCTGGATCAAAGCACCTCTCAGGCGCGTGAGATCCACTTCCGTCCAGAGCTGTTCAGCTACGGCGATACGGGCGTGGATACCAAACAGCTTGAAGGTCAGAGTGACCTCGGCTTCGCCGGATTCCGCGTCTTTAAAGCGCCGGAGCTGGCGCGACGCGATATCGTTTCGTTCCTGGGCGCGAGCTACTTCCGCGCGGTGGATGATACCTACCAGTACGGCCTCTCTGCGCGTGGTCTGGCGGTGGATACCTTTACCGACACCCCGGAAGAGTTCCCGGATTTCACCTCCTTCTGGTTTGAAACCGTTAAGCCGGGCGATACCACCTTTACCGTCTATGCGCTGCTGGACAGCCCGAGCATTACCGGTGCCTATAAGTTTGTGATCCACTGTGAGAAGAGCCAGGTGATCATGGACGTCGAAAACCATCTCTATGCGCGCAAAGACATCAAGCAGCTCGGCATCGCGCCGATGACCAGCATGTTCAGCTGCGGCAACAACGAACGCCGCATGTGCGACACCATTCATCCGCAGATCCACGATTCAGACCGCCTGGCAATGTGGCGCGGTAACGGAGAGTGGATCTGCCGACCGCTGAACAACCCGCAAAAGCTGCAATTTAACGCTTATCTGGATAAAAACCCGAAAGGCTTTGGTTTGTTGCAGCTTGATCGGGACTTCTCCCATTACCAGGACGTCATGGGCTGGTATAACAAGCGACCAAGCCTGTGGGTCGAGCCGCGCAACAACTGGGGGAAAGGTTCCATTGCTCTGATGGAGATCCCGACAACCGGCGAGACGCTCGATAACGTGGTCTGCTTCTGGCAGCCGGAAAAACCGGTGCAGGCGGGTGATGAACTGGACTTCAAATACCGTCTCTACTGGAGCGCGCAGCCGCCGGTGCGTTCACCGCTGGCAAACGTCTACGCTACCCGTACCGGTATGGGCGGCTTCCCGGAGGGCTGGGCGCCGGGTGAAAATTACCCGAAAGTGTGGGCCCGTCGCTTTGCCATCGACTTCGTCGGGGGCGATTTGAAGGCCGCCGCACCGAAGGGCATTGAGCCGGTGATCACCCTGTCCAGCGGTGAAGCGAAGCAGGTGGAGATCCTCTACGTCGAGCCGTTCGACGGGTATCGCATTCTGTTTGACTGGTACCCAACCTCTGACTCCACCGAGCCGGTCGATATGCGTCTGTTCCTGCGCTGTCAGGGCGACGCCATCAGCGAGACCTGGCTGTACCAGTATTTCCCGCCCGCGCCGGACAAACGTAACTACGTTGACGACCGGATCATGCGTTAGTCCTTATGGGGTTGTGCCGGGTGGCGGCTTCGCCTTACCCGGCCTGATCCGGACGCATTTGTAGGCCGGGTAAGCGTTAGCGCACCCGGCAATTAAGAGGCACTATGTCTTCAGAAATTATCCCCGTAACCCAGGAAATCGAGCTTCGCGCCGTCGAAGAGCGCTATACCACCGATCTGCATAACCTCGTTGTTAAAAACAAAACCTGGCTGCAAACCGCCTTCGACTGGGCGCAGCATGTCGGCACTGAAGAGGACACGCGCCGTAACGTTCAGAGCAATCAGATGCTGCACCAGCGCGGCTACGCCAAAATGTTCCTGATTTTCATGAAGGACGAGCTGGTGGGCGTGCTTTCTTTTAACGCGATAGAGCCTGCCAATAAGGCCGGGTACATCGGCTACTGGCTTGACAAAGCGCATCAGGGACAGGGCATTCTCTCTCAGGCGCTACAGGCGTTTATGCGCTATTACGTTGAGCGCGGCGAGATCCGCCGCTTTGTGATCAAATGTCGCGTGGCTAACCATAACAGTAACCGCGTGGCGCAGCGCAACGGTTTTGCGCTGGAAGGTTGTTTGCGGGAAGCGGAAATGCTCAACGGCCGCTTCGATGACGTAAACCTGTACGCCAGGTTATTCCCGCTATAGCGCCCCCAGCAGCGGCGTCCGGGTGATCCGCGTGTCACCGTTGATCACTTTGGCTCCCCGGACGTGAATGCTTTCACCCTCCGGCGCCTCGATCGCCGCATCGTCTGTCATCTCCACCTGATGCTCAATCAGGACATCACCGCTGATACGCGCGCGCCCCTGAATAACGACCTTGTCATCAATCAGGATCGGCCCGCCGCGTAACCACGCCTCGCCACCAATCAATACGTGGTGTTTAATCACGCAGTTACCTTCGACGAGGGCGTTTTCCGCGACCTGTGAACTGTACCGCACGGTCGGGATCGCATCATCCTCTAAACCGGCCAGCAGGCGGGCGTTGCCGTACACTTTGGCGCAGTCGCACACCCAGACGTTATTAAGCGCGTTGCCCTCAAGAATGGCGCGGTCAAACACCTCCGCGCGGTGCTCAACAAAGGCCCAGGTCACCATGGCATCGCCGTAGATTTGCGCCTGATGCACAATACGCGACTGGCTGACCGTGGCTCTGTCGTAAATCTGCAGGATCTGCTCACGGTCGGGTGTCAGCCCTTTGGCTGCAATCACCATGCTGTTATGCAGCACCCGCGCGTCACCCGCGATACGGCATTCCCCGCGTACGGTGGAGTGCTGGATAGTGACGTTGTCACTTATTGCCGCGCCGTGACTCACTTCTGCCGCGTCAAGCCAGCTGTTGCCGCCTACGTGTGCGCGGTGGCTTACGATGCAGGGTTGGGTGAGGCGGGCGTTGCCGGATATCCTGGCCCCGGCAAACACCACGCTGTTTTCATCATAAACCCAGCAATCCCCGTCCTGGGCGAGCGCGTGTTCATCCTCAACCCAACCACCTTTTGTCCCGCTGGTCACATCGTTAAAATCCTTTGCGGCAATAATCTGTCTGAGTAGGGTTGTGCACGGCGTTGATCCGTCCTGCCAGCGCCAGAGACGCGTTTCATTGCCAAGCCTGTATTTTGTCATCGTGTTTTCCCTGAAAAGCCATTCACTAAACGTAGCAAACTTTTGGCGTTTCGAAGTGCTGGCGTCTGCACGTTAAACCCCTTAAAATGGCATTTAAAATACATTTTAAAGTTTAAAAAAAATGCATAACCAAGACCAACGCGTTCTTAACTTGCCCGCCGGTTATTTCGGTATGGTTCTGGGTACCATAGGTATGGGGTTCGCCTGGCGTTATGCCGGTACTATCTGGCCGGTGACGCGCTGGCCGGGCGAGATCCTGGTGGCGCTGGCGGTGGCGATCTGGTTCCTGCTGAGCGTGGCGTTTCTTACCCGTGCGGTACGGTTTCCACATAGCGTGCTGGCCGAGATGCGGCATCCGGTAATGAGCAGTTTTGTCAGCCTGTTTCCTGCCACAACGCTACTGGTGGCCATTGGCTTTGTGCCGTGGTGCCGACCAGTGTCGCTGGTGCTGTTTAGCGTAGGCGTGGTGATCCAGCTTGCGTATGCCGCCTGGCAAAGCGCCGGGCTGTGGCGCGGTAAGCATCCGGAAGAGGCCACGACGCCGGGACTGTATCTGCCGACGGTAGCGAACAATTTTATCAGCGCCATGGCCTGCGGTGCGCTGGGTTTCCACGATGCGGGGCTGGTGTTCCTTGGTGCCGGGGTCTTTTCCTGGCTGAGCCTCGAGCCGGTCATTCTGCAACGCCTGCGCAGCGTGGGCGAACTGCCCGCGGCGCTTTGTACTTCGCTCGGGATCCAGCTTGCGCCTGCCCTGGTGGCCTGTAGCGCCTGGTTTAGCGTCAACGGCGGCGAAGCGGACACCTTCGCCAAAATGCTTTTCGGCTATGGTCTGTTGCAACTCCTGTTTATGCTGCGTCTGATGCCGTGGTATCTGTCGCAGCCGTTCAACGTGTCGTTCTGGAGCTTCTCGTTCGGGGTGTCGGCGCTGGCGACCACCGGTTTACATCTGGGGCAGAGCAGTCCGTCTGGGTTCTTTCATGCCCTCGCGGTTCCCCTGTTTATTTTCACCAACATCATCATCGCGATGCTGCTGGTCCGTACTTTTATCTTGCTGATGCAGGGCAAACTTCTGGTGCGCGCTGATAAGGCACTGCTAATGCAATCTGAGGAAAAATAATGACTGTCGATGAAAACTACTTTACTGAGAAATATGGGCTGACCCGCACGCACTCAGAGGTCCTGCTCAGCGCGGACATTGTTAAGCCGGGAAAAACGCTCGATCTCGGTTGCGGAAATGGCCGTAACAGCCTCTACCTCGCTGCCAACGGCTATGACGTGACGGCGTGGGATAAAAACCCGATGAGCATCGATAACATCGAGCGCATTAAGGCGGCGGAAGGGATCGCGAATCTGCAAACGGCGATAAAGGACCTGAACAACCTGACCTTTGACGGCGAATACGACTTTATTCTTTCCACCGTCGTGTTGATGTTTCTCGAAGCGAAAACCATCCCTGGTCTTATCGCCAATATGCAGCGTTGCACTAAACCAGGCGGCTATAACCTGATCGTTGCCGCCATGGATACGGAGGATTATCCGTGCACCGTCGGCTTCCCGTTTGCCTTCAAAACCGGTGAACTGAGCCACTACTACGAAGGCTGGGAGCTGATCAAGTACAACGAAGAGGTGGGGGAACTCCACCGTACCGATGCCAACGGCAACCGTATCAAGCTGCGCTTCGCCACCATGCTCGCACGCAAGCCCGCTTAACGCGCGGCCAGCAGACAGAGTTGCAAGGCCGTGCGACAGGAGGCCTCGAACGACGACAGCGGTAAAAACTCAAACTTTGAGTGGAAGTTATGGGCGCCGGTGAAGAAGTTCGGGGTGAGCAAGCCTTTGGCTGACAGGGCCGCCCCGTCCGTGCCACCGCGCATGGGGATCGGTTTTGGGGTGATACCGAGCGATTCCATCGCCTCGAACATCAGGTCGATCGCGCGGCGGTCTTCGCCAATCGCATTGCTAATATTGCTGTAGGTATCTTCAATGCGATACTCCACGTTTGCCGTGGGATGCTGCGCAGCAATCCGCGCTGCCACATCGGCAATTTGCTGCTTGCGGGCGGCAAAACCCTCTTTGTCAAAATCACGAATGTTGGCTTTCAGCACCGCTTTGTTTTGCCCGGCCTGGATGCCGTTAAACCAGATATAACCTTCGCGCCCCTCGGTGCATTCCGGGGTTTGCTGGCGATCGAAATGGCTGATGAAATCCGTTGCCATCAGTAGCGGGTTGACCAGCACCCCTTTGGCGGACATCGGGTGCGCCGTGACGCCGGTAAAGCGAATTTCAGCCGCCGCCGCGTTAAAGTTCTCGTAAACAATTTCCCCCAACTCGCAGCAGTCGATGGTCCAGGCAAAATCGACGTCGAAGCGCTTCAAATCCAGCGCTTTCGCGCCACAGAGACCAATCTCTTCATCGGGCACAAACGCCACCACAATATCGCCATGCTTATGTTCAGCGGTGAGGTTTTCCAGCACCGTCATGACCACGGTGACGGCCGCTTTATTATCTGCGCCTAATACGCTGGTTCCGTCGCTGAAAATAATCTCCTCATCAGGATAAGCCAGAATTTCCGGGTGCTCATTTACGCGCAACCAAATATCTTTTTCTTTATTCAGGCAGAGATCATCTCCCGTAAAGGTTAATATTTGTGGATGAATATCCGGGGATAAACCGACGTCAACGGTATCGATATGGGTAATAAAACCAATCCGCGGCGCGCCGGGAATATTGCCTTTTTTCACGGCGGTAACGGTGGCGAACTCATCAATCACAATATCGTCTAACCCCAGCGTTTCCAGCTCCTTCGCCAGCTCCCGCGCCATGTCGTGCTGGCCCGGGGTGGAGGGCAGGGTTTTGACTTTCGGGTCGCTCTGGCTGGTGATGGCGAGATAGCGGAAAAAGCGTTGGGTTAATTGTCTGGAGAGTTCTGAGCCCATAGTGTTTCCTTCTGTATTTATTTTTCATGTGTTTGCGCCATCACTTTAATGTTATTTATGAAATGGCAAAAGAAGTAATTAGCCGTCGAATTAAAAAGACAGGAATAAATGATGAAAAGCACATTCACAATGATAACGCTGGCGCTTGCTGCGCTGACGGTCAGTTCCACCGTCGCGGCAAAAACGCTGGTGTATTGCTCCGAAGGATCGCCGGAAAATTTCAATCCTCAGCTCTATACGTCGGGGACCAGCGTGGACGCCAGCGCCGTACCGGTTTATAACCGTCTGGTCGATTTCAAACCGGGCACTACCGAACTGGTGCCGAGCCTGGCGGAAAGCTGGGAGGTGAGCGAGGATGGTAAGGTCTACACCTTCCACCTGCGCAAAGGGGTGAAATTCCACAGTAATAAACTGTTCACGCCGACGCGCGACTTCAACGCGGATGACGTGATTTTCTCGTTTATGCGCCAGAAGGATGTGAATCATCCCTACCATAACGTCTCCAACGGCAGTTATTCCAACTTCGAAAGTCTGGAGTTCGGCAGCCTGATTACCGCCATTGATAAGGTTGACGATCGCACCGTGCGCTTCACCCTGGCGCACCCGGAAGCGCCGTTTGTTGCCGATCTGGCGTGGTATTTTGCCTCCATCCTGTCGGCGGAGTATGCCGATGCCATGCTGAAAGCGGGCACGCCTGAAAAGGTCGATATGCAGCCGATTGGCACCGGGCCGTTTAAGCTGGCGCAATATCAGAAGGATTCCCGCATCCTCTTTACCGCCTTCCCGGACTACTGGCAGGGAAAATCGAAGCTGGATCGTCTGGTGTTCACCATCACGCCGGACGCCTCGGTGCGTTTTGCCAAAGTCGAGAAGAATGAGTGCCAGGTGATGCCGTTCCCAAACCCGGCGGATCTGCCGCGTATGAAGGCTAACAAAGACATCAACCTGATGAGCAAGGACGGTCTGAATACCGGTTTCCTGGCATTTAACACGCAAAAGCCGCCGCTGGATAACGTAAAAGTGCGCCAGGCGCTGGCGATGGCGATTAACAAACCGGCCATCATTGAGGCGGTCTTCCACGGCACCGGCACGGCGGCGAAAAACCTGCTGCCGCCTGGCGTCTGGAGTGCCGACAGCGAGCTGAAAGACTACGATTACGATCCAGAAAAAGCGAAAACGCTGTTAAAGGAGGCGGGATTTGCCAACGGCGTAAGCATCGATCTGTGGGCTATGCCCGTGCAGCGGCCGTATAACCCGAACGCGAAGCGTATGGCTGAAATGATCCAGGCGGACTGGGCGAAAGTAGGCGTGCAGACCAAAATCGTGACCTACGAATGGGGCGAATACCTGAAGCGCGTGAAGGGCGGGGAGCATCAGGCTGCGCTGATGGGCTGGACAACGGCGACGGGCGATCCGGATAACTTCTTCGGACCACTGTTTACCTGTACGTCCGCCAACGGCGGGTCGAACTCGGCCAAATGGTGCTATAAGCCGTTTGATAACCTGATTGCCGAAGCAAAATCGATAACCGATCGCGAAAAACGCGTGGCGCTGTACAAGCAGGCGCAGCAGATGATGCACGATCAAATGCCGGCGGTTATGATTGCCCACTCGACCATTTTTGAGCCAGTCAGAAAAGAGGTCACGGGCTATGAAATCGATCCCTTCGGCAAACATCTGTTCTGGCAGGTAGATATAAAACAGTAATATTTTTCTGCCCGGATCCGGTCCGGGCACTATTTTCACAATTTGTGCCTTCCCCGTCATTTTTTGCCACAACATTTCCCTCTGTTTTTTGTTATAACTTCAAGTGCATACTTGCAGATAACTCGGAACTCCATCATGCGTACTTCCACTTTTTTTAAAGTTGCAGTGCTTTCAGGCCTGTTGGCCCTTTCTGGCTGTGCGTCAAAAGTCGCAGCCCCCGATCAATATTCAGGCTTTTTAAAAGATTACTCTGACTTGCAGGAGATGACATCAGCAACCGGGAAACCAACCTTGCGTTGGGTCGATCCTTCCTATGATCCGGCGAACTACGACAGTATTATCTGGACCCCGATAACCTATTATCCGACACCAAAGCCAACCACACAGCTTGGGCAAAAAACGCTTGATGAATTGTTGAGTTACACCAATAACACATTAAAAAACGCGATTGGCCAGCGTAAGCCAATTGTGACGACGCCGGGCAAACATAGCCTGATCTTCCGCGGCGCCATCACGGGTGTGAGCTCAGAGAAAGAAGGTTTGCAGTTCTATGAAGTGGTGCCCGTCGCGCTGCTGGTTGCGGGTACGCAGATGGCAACCGGCCATCGCACCATGGATACGCATCTTTTCTTTGAAGGTGAGCTGATTGATGCCGCCACGAACAAACCGGTAGTTAAAGTTGTTCGTAAAGGTGAAGGTAAAGAGCTTGCCAACGAGAACACGCCGTTGGGATTCGCCACACTGAAACAGGTTGTGGATGATATGGCGACCGATGCCACCATGTTTGATGTCCATCAGACAGCAAAATAATAAAAACGGCCTGCATCTACGCAGGCCGTTATTTTATGCCGTCAGCAGGCGGCGGAACCAGGTTTCCGGTTTCGTAAACATCACCATATTTCCCCCTAAAATCAACAGCAGGCCGACGATCCCGTTGATATGCCACACGTAACCCTCGTACACCGTTGAAATCGACAGCGCCACCAGCGGGAACAGCAGGGTGCTGTACGCGGCCTTACCGGGACCAATGCGGCCTACCAGCGTAAAGTAGGCGCCGAAGGCAATCACCGAGCCAAACAGAGCAAGATAGAGCAGCGCCCCCATATAGCTCACCGTCCATTCCGGCATAAAGCTTTCGCCCCTGAAGAGAGCGATAAGGCCCATCACGACGGTGCCATACAGCATCGCCCAGGCGTTGGTGGTCATGGTTTCCAGCCCGTTTCGCTGATGACGCATGCTGATCATATTCCCCAGCGAGAAGCCGTAGGTGCCGAGGGCGGAAAGCCCGATGCCCGTAAGCAATGACGCGCTCCAGCCGCTGGCGAGCAGATCGTTCCAGAACAGGGTAATGATCCCGATAAGCCCCAGCGCTGCCGCCGTCCAGAAGCGTGCGGGGGGACGCTGGCCGAAGAAGATAAAGCTGTTGATGGCGTTATACAGCACGGCCATCGAGAAAATCACCGACTCAAGGCCGGTATTGATATGGGCGGCGGCGGTATAAAAGCACCAGAAGTTGAAACAGAAAACGCAGCAACCTTGAAGCATGCAATAGAGATGATCCCGCAGCGCCAGCCTGCGCAGGCGACGAAGGGCGACCAGGACGATCATCATCGTGGCGCTGGCCACGGCGAAGCGCCAGAAAATGGAGACCGGCGCTGCAACCGGTCCCTGTTGTAAAAAAATGGCGATCCAGGTCGTGCCCCAGATAACAACAACCAGCCCATAGAGTAATGCGTTCATGGTGTCTCTCTTCTCATACCGCGGAAAACAACAGTGTGGCGAAAGAAGGGGGCCCCGGCTTTCATCGCCTTGCGCCGGACTTGCAAATTCTTGCGCTTTTTTCTCGCACAATGGCTGGTAACAGGCTGCAACACTTCTTAGACTGACAGTCTGATTAATCACCTGTTTACGGCCATGTCTCTCGTTTACGACACCTTTGAAACGTTACGCCAAAAAAATGCAGTGCTGCGGGAAACCGTCGCGCTCAATACTGGCATTCAACTGGCGGCGTGGTACAACAAGCACGACACGATCACCGTGAAAAGCAACCATCACACCCTTAGCCTGTACGTGGCGGATGGCTATGAAAGCTATCAAAAAACGCCGGGTGGCTGGAAAAATGGCGGTGGGCCGGACCGTTTTTGTCTGATGCCGGAAGAGAGCGAATCCACATGGGATATTCGTGATGACCTGTCGTTCGTGCACCTCTACTGCACCGATGAACACCTGCGGGACGTGGGGGAGAAAATCTGGGATAAACGACCGCTATCGCTGACGCTGGAGGAAAAAATCTTCGGCAGCGATCCGAAAATCACCGCCCTTTATCGCCAGTTTTTGCTCGGCTGCGACTGGCAGCAAAACGCCAATCAGCTCACCCTGAGCACTGCGTCGACCTTATTACTGACGCATTTGGTACAGCACTATTCCAGCGTCCAGTGGAAGTTACCGGTGGTCACCGGCGGACTATCGCCGTTTGTGCTGCGCAACGTGCTGGCCTTTATCGAGGAAAATCTGGCGCAACCCTTAACGCTGGCGGAACTGGCGGGCCAGGCCGCACTCAGTGAGTATCACTTTGCGCGGATGTTCCGCCAGTCGATGGGGCTGGCGCCGCATCAGTACGTCATGCAGCGCCGCATGGAGAAGGCCAAAGCGCTGATTCAGCACACGACCACGCCGCTCACCGACATCGCGCTGGCCTGCGGATTTAACTCCGCCAGCCATTTCAGTAACCGTTTTCGCAGCATGACCGGCATCACGCCGTCACAGCTACGCGCGGCGAAGGCGTGAGAAGACAGCGTAACAGATCCCACCCAGCACCAGCCCCCAGAAAGCGGAGCCAATTCCCAGGAGCGTGACGCCGCTGGCGGTCATCAGGAAGGTGACGATCGCCGCGTCGCGCTCTGCTTCATGATTCAGTGCCTGATACAAACTCCCGCTGATAGTGCCGAGCAGGGCCAGCCCGGCCAGCGTCTGGATGCCGCTCAGCGGCAGGGCGGCCATCAGCCCCGAAATCGACCCGCCGAACACCCCCGCCAGCAGATAAAACCCACCTGCGGCCGCCGCTGCCAGCCAGCGTTTACTGGCATCCGGGTGGGCGTCCGGACTCTGGCAGATGGCGGCGGTGATGGCGGCGATACAGATGGAATAGACGCCGAAGGGGGACAACAGCAGCGCCAGCCCGCCGGTGGCAACGATCAGCGGTGAGACCGCCAGCGGATAGCCCGATGCCTGCATGGTGGCGAAGCCGGGCGCATTCTGCGACGCCATGGTCACCAGGAAGAAGGGTAAGCCGATGCTGATCAGGCTGGTGAAGGTGAACGCAGGGGCAATGAATTCCGGCATGATCACCGATAACGTCATTTTATTCGTGACAACGTCACCTCCAGCCCAGGCCACGAACACCCCCACCAGCAGCGTGGCGACAATGGCATACCGGGGCGCCACGGCTTTAGCCACCAGCCAGGCGGCCAGCATACTGCTGCAAAGAAGCACGTGTCCCTCAAGATTGCTGAATGCCTTCAGGCCAAACTGTAACAGCACGCCTGCCAGCATAGCGGCGGCAAGCGAGTGCGGGATCAGTTTCATCAACCGGGCAAACAGGCCAGTGACGCCGCACAGCAGAATCAGCGCATTCGCAAATATAAATATCCCTATGGTTTCCGCCAGCGTCACGCCTTGCAGGCTGGTGGCGAGCAGCGCCGCGCCAGGAGTCGACCAGGCGGTCAGCACCGGGGCTTTATACCACCACGACAATGCAAGCGTGCTGATCCCCATCCCGAGCCCCAGCGCGGTCATCCATCCGGCGATTTGCTGTGTACTGGCGCCCGCCGCCGCAGCCGCCTGCCAGATAATGGCGGCAGAGCTGGCGTAGCCCACCAGAACGGCAACAAAACCAGCCAGCACGGCAGGAAAGAGAGAGGCAGTCGATCGCATGTGAACTCCGTTGTGCGTTATAACGTCCGGGATAAGGTATCACTGTGCGCTATAGCGTACAAGTGGTATGCTTTGCTGCAACGGGAGGAACTATGGATATCACTCAACACCTGGCAACCACACTGAAAGCGCTGCGTCAGGCGCGGGGCTGGAGCCTGTCGAAACTGGCGGAAGAGACGGGCGTGTCGAAAGCGATGCTTGGGCAAATCGAACGCAATGAGTCCAGCCCGACGGTCTCAACCTTGTGGAAAATTGCCACCGGGCTGAACGTACCTTTTTCGGCGTTTATCACTCCAGAGAGCGAACCGCAGGCGGTGTTCGATCCGCAGCAGCAGGCGATGGTGGTGAAACCGCTTTTCCCCTGGGATGAACAGCTTAAGTTCGACCATTTCTCCATCACCCTGTCGCCCGGCGCGCTGAGTGAGTCCACGCCGCACGAAGCCGGGGTGATTGAACACGTGGTGGTGATAAGCGGTGAGCTGGATATGCATATCGACGGTGTCTGGCGCACTGTATACGCTGATTCAGGCGTGCGTTTTGCCGGCGATAAACCGCACGCGTACCGCAACAGCAGCACCCGGACGGTGCATTTTCACTCTCTGATCCATTATCCCCGCTAAAGCGTCGCAAAACGGTTTCACTGGCACAGACTTCTGACTACAATAGCCGCCATTTTGACCATAACGGATAACGACGAAGTATGCGCCTGCACCCCCATCATCTTGAACTGCTAAGCCCGGCCCGCGACGCCGCCATTGCCCGTGAAGCCATTCTTCACGGTGCGGATGCCGTCTACATTGGCGGCCCAGGCTTTGGTGCCCGTCATAACGCCAGCAATAGCCTGCGCGACATTGCCGAACTGGTACCGTTCGCCCACCGTTTCGGGGCGAAGGTGTTCGTGACCCTGAACACCATTCTTCATGATGATGAGCTGGAGCCCGCGCAGCGTCTTATTACCGATCTCTACCAGACCGGCGTTGACGCTCTGATCGTTCAGGATATGGGCGTTCTGGAACTGGATATCCCGCCAATTGAGCTGCACGCCAGCACCCAGTGCGATATCCGCACCGTTGAGAAGGCGAAGTTTCTTTCAGACGTCGGGTTTACGCAGATTGTTCTGGCGCGCGAGCTGAACCTGAACCAGATCCGCGATATCCACCAGGCCACCGACGCGACCATTGAATTCTTTATCCACGGTGCGCTTTGCGTGGCCTATTCCGGGCAGTGTAATATCTCTCACGCCCAGACGGGGCGCAGCGCTAACCGCGGCGACTGCTCTCAGGCCTGCCGTCTGCCGTATACCCTGAAAGACGATCAGGGCCGCGTGGTGGCATTCGAGAAACACCTGCTGTCGATGAAAGATAACGATCAGACGGCAAACCTCGGCGCGCTGATCGATGCCGGCGTACGCTCCTTCAAAATTGAAGGCCGCTACAAGGACATGAGCTACGTGAAAAATATCACCGCCCATTATCGTCAGATGCTGGATGCCATCATCGAGGATCGCGGTGACCTGGCGCGCGCGTCCGCCGGTCGTACAGAGCATTTCTTTATTCCATCGACGGACAAAACGTTCCACCGCGGCAGTACGGATTATTTCGTTAATGCGCGCAAAGGGGATATTGGCGCGTTCGATTCACCGAAGTTTATCGGTCTGCCGGTGGGTGAAGTGCTG
>NZ_JABMCU010000089.1:0-17848 GCF_013179605.1 Enterobacter sp. CM29
TATGAAGCCGCGCTGAAATCAAATAATAAGGTTTATGAAGCGTATATCTACCCCGGCGTAAACCATGGATTTCACAACGATTCTACCCCACGCTATGACCAGCCCGCAGCCGAGCTGGCCTGGTCGAGAACGTTAAGCTGGTTTAAAAAATATCTGGAATGATAAGCCCTGCTTAAATAAATCATCACAAAGGGTTATCTTTTCCCCTGTCCCTGCCGATAACGAGGGTAGTACTCGCCTCTGGGCGAATTCACCCTCACGGCAAGGAATACTCAATGAAGATGCTTCGTAATTTCACCATCCGTTTCGTCATGCTGACGGTACTGGGGATCTTTTGTGTCATGTGGGCAGGCGTGGGGCTTTACAGCACCTGGTCTCTGTCTCGTGTTTCTGATGGTAATGACGTTGACCGCCAGCTGGTCAGGCAAATGACGGTGCTGAGCCAGGGCAACGATCAGTATTTCCGTTTCGTCACCCGCCTGAGCCGGGCGATGGAAGCTAAAGCAGCGGGCGGCACGCCGGACCTGGCTCCTGCTCAGCAGGCGCTGGATAACATGAGTAAAAAGCTGGCAGAGATGAAGGCTATCTCCCCGGGCCCGATGGATGAAAAGGTCTCTGCGCAGGTGATTTCCACCTGGCAGGCGCTGCTCGATCGGGGCGTTACGCCTCAGATGGTGCAGGCAAAGCAGGCGACGCTCGAAGGCTATCGTCAGCATGCCAACAACGTTACGCCGCCGCTAAGCCGCGCGTTTGGCGCCGCGGTTGAGAACTTTAACAATTCTGCGGTGAAGGCGCTCGACAGTACGCGCGTTGTGGTCGACAGCCTGACCAGCATGACCCGGACGGTGATTATCACCGCCACGATCGTGGGTCTGCTGATCCTGCTGTTCACCGACCGCTACCTGGTGGCGCTGCTGGTAAAACCGCTGGAGCGTATCCGTCAGCAGTTCCGCCAGATTGCGCAGGGCGATCTCAGCCAGCCGATTGAGCCCATTGGCCGCAACTGCGTGGGGCAACTGGTTCCGCTGCTGAGCGCCATGCAGGACAGCCTGCGGGAGGCGGTCAGCACGATTCGTTCCGGCAGCGAGAATATCTGGCGCGGGGCAACGGAGATCTCCAGCGGGAATAACGATCTCTCTTCGCGTACCGAAGAGCAGGCCGCTGCGCTGGAAGAGACCGCGGCCAGCATGGAGCAGCTTACCGCAACGGTGAAGCTGAACGCCGAAAGCGCGCGCCAGGCCAGCCAGCTTGCGGATGTCGCCTCCAGTACGGCCAGCCGCGGCGGGTCGCTGGTAGACGATGTGGTCACGACCATGAGCGGCATTTCGGACAGCTCGAAGAAAATTGCTGAAATCACTACCGTTATCAACAGCATCGCCTTCCAGACCAATATTCTGGCGCTGAACGCCGCGGTGGAAGCGGCTCGGGCCGGGGAGCAGGGGCGCGGTTTTGCGGTCGTGGCGGGTGAGGTGCGTAATCTGGCCAGCCGCAGCGCGAATGCGGCAAAAGAGATCGAAGGGCTGATTGCGGATTCCGTTGCCCGCGTGGAGCAGGGGGCGCAGCTGGTGAACGATACCGGCACGACGATGGAAGCTATCCTGCGCGACGTGACGGAGGTGACCGTCATTATGAAGCAGATCGCCACCGCGTCAGAGGAGCAGAGCAAAGGTATTTCTCAGGTCGGCGTAGCCATCACGCAGATGGACGGCGTGACCCAGCAGAATGCCTCGCTGGTGGAGCAGGTTTCCGCCGCTGCGGCCGCACTGGAACGGCAGACCGAAGAACTCCAGCGCTCAGTGCAGAAGTTCCGTCTCTCCGCGTAACATCATCGCGTCAGGCCGTCTCTGGCGGCCTGACATTTATCGCTCTGAATAATCTGTGTCACCTGCGACAGCTGACCGATTTTCACTTCGCTTGCCCGCATAAATTTACTTTTGTCGATCAGCAGCAGCGACTGGCTGGCCCGGTTTAACAGCAGCGCCTTAAAGCCCGCGTTGTGCTCGGACGGATCCCAAAGGACGCCATGCTCATCAACCCCTTCACACGAGAAGATAAACAGATCGATCTCCAGTCCTTTAAGCTGCGTCACCAGCGCCGGATTAACATAGCAGCGATACTTACGCTCAAGCGTTCCGCCGGAGCAGATAAGCGTGATCCGCTCGCGCTTCGCCATCTCGTGGCAGACAGGCAGGCTATTGGTAAACACGGTGAGTTCGATATCCGGAAGCTGGCGCGCCAGATGAAAGCAGGTCGAGCTGGCGTCGAGGGCGATGGTCATCCCTTCGCTGATCCAGCCCAGCGCGTGTCGGGCAATATCGGCTTTGTCGGCATAATGGCTTTTCAGGCGTGCGCCAAAGGGTTCACCGCTGTCGCGGCTGTCCGGGTGAATCAGACGCGCACGCCCGTGCTGGCGCAGAAGTTTCCCCTGCTGCTGTAACGACTTCAGATCCCGGCGGATCGTCTCTTTGCTGACGGAGAGCTTTTCAGCCAGGGCATCGGTGGTCAGCCAGTCACTTTTACTCAGCAGGGTGATGATGCTCTGCTGTCGGGTCGCTTTTAGCGTCTGGTCTGACATTCGAGGATCCTTGCGCACGCGTGCTGACTCATTTTTCTCATCGCAGAAGAGGGGCGGCGAACCGCCCGGTCATGGGTCAATCCTGACGTTTATCTTCCGTCTGGGTATCGAAGTCGCTCGCTGAATGGCGCTCATGCAGCTGCTCGTTCAGCTCGCCGTTGGTGCGGTTAACAATGCGCCCGCGTTTAACGGCCGGGCGATTCGCCACATCTTTTGCCCAGCGCTGCACGTTGGTGTACTTCCCGGCGTCGAGGAATTCGGCGGCGTTGTAGACGCTGCCCAGCGCCACGCAGCCAAACCATGGCCAGACTGCCATATCCGCAATGGTATATTCCTCACCCGCTACATAACGACCGCGCCCCAGCTGCTTGTCCAGCACGTCGAACAGGCGTTTAGCTTCCATGGTGAAGCGATCGATAGCGTACTCAATCTTCACCGGCGCGTAGTTATAGAAGTGGCCAAAACCGCCGCCGAGGAACGGGGCCGCGCCCTGTAACCAGAACAGCCAGTTCAGGGTTTCCGTACGTCCTGCCGGATCTTTTGGCAGGAAGTGACCAAATTTCTCGGCCAGATAGAGCAGGATATTGCCGGATTCAAAGACGCGCGTCGGCGGGGTGGTAGAGTGGTCACGCAGTGCCGGGATCTTCGAGTTCGGGTTCACGTCGACAAAACCGCTGGAGAACTGATCGCCCTCACCGATGCGGATTAACCATGCGTCGTATTCCGCGCCCGTCACGCCCAGCGCCAGCAGCTCTTCCAGCATGATGGTAACTTTCTGTCCATTCGGCGTACCCAGAGAGTACAACTGGAGCGGGTGCTCGCCCACAGGCAGCTCTTTCTCGTGCGTAGCGCCCGAGACGGGACGATTGATATTGGCGAACGCGCCGCCGTTATTCTGTTTCCATTCCCACACTTTCGGTGGCTGATAGGTGTTATCTGACATGTTGGCCTGCCTTTTTGGTGTTGTGTTGAGGCAGTGTAGCAGGAGATAGGGGAACCGTTTAACGATGCGAGCGTAATGGGCAGGGCGGGTGTATGATAACGCCACCTCTGTCAGTTAATTACAACGTGCAGACGACGACAACCCAACAAAAAAATTGCCGCCTGCCTGTTTTAGGTTGGACACATGCGTAAAGGAACGTTAAGCAGTGACGCACCCTTCGGGACGTTATTAGGTTATGCGCCGGGTGGCGTGGCGATTTACTCTTCAAATTACGGCAGTCTCGATCCGCGGCACTACCCGGAAGACGCGGAATTCCGCAGCTATATCGGCAACGAATACATGGGCCATAAATGGCAGTGCGTTGAGTTTGCGCGCCGTTTCCTGTTTCTCAACCACGGGTTTGTCTTTACCGACGTCGGGATGGCGTGGGAGATCTTCTCGCTGCGTTTTTTACGCCAGGTGGTGAATGACAACATCCTGCCGCTACAGGCCTTTGCTAATGGCTCAAAACGCGCGCCGCAGGCCGGTGCGCTGCTCATCTGGCAAAAGGGCGGTGAGTTTCAAGAGACCGGCCACGTCGCCGTCATCACCCAGTTGCTGGACGACAGAGTGCGCATTGCCGAGCAGAACGTTATTCACTCCCCGCTGCCGATGGGGCAGCAGTGGACGCGCGAGCTGCGTCTGAGCGTTGAGAACGGTTGCTATACGCTTCATGATACGTTCAGCGATACCGAGATCCTCGGCTGGATGATCCAGACGGAGGAGACGGAACACAGTATACCTCAGCCGGAGATCGACGGTGAGCTGCTGAAAATCAGCGGCGCGCGGTTGAAGAACAACCGTCAGTTCGACGGAAAATGGCTCAATGAAAACGACGCCCTGCAACAGGCGTACGTTCGCGCGAACGGCCACGTTATTAACAACGATCCCTGCCAGTACTTCACCATTACCGAAAGTGCCGAGCAGGAGCTGATCAAAGCCACCAACGAACTGCACCTGATGTACCTTCATGCCACCGACAAGGTGCTGAAAGACGACAGCTTACTCGCGCTTTTCGACATCCCGAAAATTCTCTGGCCGCGTCTGCGCCTCTCGTGGCAGTGGCGTCGTCACCATATGATCACCGGTCGTATGGATTTCTGCATGGATGAGCGCGGCATTAAGGTTTACGAGTACAACGCGGACTCCGCCTCCTGCCATACCGAGGGCGGGCTGATTCTTGAAGAGTGGGTGAAAAACGGCTATCGCGGCACCGGCCACAATCCGGCGGAAGGCTTGCTGGAGGAGCTGACCGGCGCCTGGAAGCACAGCCACGCGCGGCCGTTCGTCCATATCATGCAGGACAACGATATCGAAGAGGATTACCACGCGCTCTTTATTCAGCGCTCGCTGATCCTGGCCGGGTTTGAAACCAAAATCCTGCATGGACTGGGCGCGCTGAGCTGGGATGCTGCCGGGCAACTGATTGATGATGAAGGCCGTCACGTCAACTGCGTATGGAAAACCTGGGCGTGGGAAACGGCGATCGAGCAGATCCGCGAGGTGAGCGAAACCGAGTACGCCGCCGTGCCCATCCGTACCGGTCACCCGCAAGGTGAAGTGCGCCTGATTGACGTCCTGCTGCGCCCGGAAGTGCTGGTCTTTGAACCGCTGTGGACGGTGATCCCAGGTAACAAGGCGATCCTGCCGGTGCTGTGGCAGCTGTTCCCGAACCACCGTTACCTGCTGGATACCGATTTTGAGGTGAATGCGCTGCTGAAACGGACAGGCTATGCCGTTAAACCGATAGCCGGACGCTGCGGGAGCAATATCGATCTGATCGGCGCCCAGGATCAACTGCTGGACCAGTCCAGCGGCAAGTTTGTTGACCGCAAAAATATCTACCAGCAGCTATGGTGCCTGCCAAAGGTTGACGGCAGATACATACAGGTCTGCACCTTTACCGTGGGCGGAAACTATGGCGGAACCTGTCTGCGTGGGGATGACTCGCTGGTGGTGAAGAAAGAGAGCGATATTGAACCGCTGATTGTGGTGAAGGATAAATAACGTCTCCCTGTTATAAAAAAGCCCCCGCAGGGTATGCTGCGGGGGCTTTTTATTACTCTTCTTCCTCGACCTGCTGCTCGCTGATCTTCAGATCAATGATGCGGCCGATCTGGTCATGATAGACCGTCAGCAGGTTGTACTGGCTCATCTCGGACATAATTTGCGGCGTGACGTTAAAACTTTGGGCAAGCTCGTCATGGCGCAACATTTGCGGATGACGCCGCCTCACATGCGCGCGGCGGCGATTGTACTGATACCACAGGATCAGCAGCCAGCCGTTGAACGTGGCAATCAGCAGATAGACCAGTACTGTATTAAAAGAGGCGATAATCACGCTCCAGCGGTGATCGCTCGCCTCGGTTAACTGCATCCACAGCCTGGCATACAGGAAAAACAGGAATCCTCCCCAGGCTATCAGCGTTAGTGCGGCATCGAAAAGACGCGGTGCCAGCCGATGTTCAGTCAAAATTAACGTATTCTCGTTCATTGAATGCTCCCTTTTCCCCGGTCCGGACTGATCCAGCGCGCGCGGGCGCGTTTACGTTTAAGCATGACTTTCGGAAATGCCACGAGGGTGGTAAACAGGCCAATCATCCAGTACACCATCGGGAACCAAATCACCCAGAACAGCGAGCCTGCCACTTTCCGCTCGTAGCGCCGCTCGATATACAAACTGACGAGGAATTGCAGCAGGCACATCACCCCCAGCAGCAGCCCGGTAAACGCCGGGGGAAACAGACTCGCAACGGCCAGGTTCGCGGGAAGAGGGATAATATGGCTAAGAATGAACAACACCACGGTCGCTCCATAGGCAAACGCCCACAGCGTTGATAGCGCGTATTCGAGAAACAGGGGCCACATCCGATGATGCTCCCAGCGGGCCATTTTGCGCAGGTTAACCAGAAACACCTCTGCACCGCCCTGAGCCCAGCGCAGACGCTGTTTCCACAGCCCCTTGAGCGTCTCCGGCATCAGGATCCAGCACAGCGCCCGCGGCTCGAAAAAGATATCCCAGTGGCGCAGCTGAAGCTTCCAGCTTATGTCAATGTCCTCTGTGATCATATCCGGGCTCCAGTACCCGACATCCGCCAGCGCCTGTCGGCGAAAGGCGGCGATGACGCCGGAGACCGTAAAGACCCGGCCATAGATCCGCTGCGTTCGCTTGATAAGACCAATAATGGAAGAAAACTCGCCCACCTGAATACGACCAATCAGCGTTGAGCGCGTGCGAATACGCGGATTTCCGGTGACGGCCCCAACGTGGGGATACTGAATCAGCGGTGCCACCAGATACGCGGCCGTATCGCGATCGAGCAGGGCGTCGCCGTCAATGCAGACCAGCAGATCGCCCCGGGCCGCCGCCGCACCAGCCTTGAGCGCCACGGCTTTCCCCTGATTCTCAGCGAGATTAATCACCCGCAGGCGCGGCTGCTCCTGCGCCAGTTGATGCAGCACCTGCGCGGTATTGTCCGAAGAGCCGTCGTTGATGGCGATAACCTCAACATTCCAGTACCGCTGTCCCAGCGCGGCGCTAATGGTCTCCCGTGCGTTGCGTTCCTCATTAAAGCAGGGAATAAGAATCGAGATTAACGGTTCACCGGCTAAGGCGGGCGCGGGTGTTGCGTTATCCCACGACCAGTGCCGTTCAAGCTGAAACCAGAAATAGAGGCCGCCGGTTACCCAGAGCACGGACATAAACAGCGGCCAGAAAAAGACAAAGTCCAGAATCAGTTCGCCGGTAAACAGCGCGGCTACGCCTAACGGCAACCCGAATACCAGACACAAAATAGAGAAGGCGATAATGCGATCAGTCATTGTCAGGATACCAGTACGAAGAAAATTCAGGCCTGATACGCGAAATATCAGGTTGGTTGTTGAGGAAGTCGTCGGGGTAATAACCGTAATTTTTGATGCCGTTCAGCTGGAGCACCTGCATCCACTCCACCAGACGTTCATCGGCTACGGCACGCTGCGGTTTCTGCGCCCAGTCCCTGGCCTGTAGCTCAAAAATCGTTTTATTCAGCGCGCCGGGGCGTGCGGCGACGGCGTTGACTAAACGCGTCAGCCAGGCATTGCTCTCTTCTGCCGGGACGGACTCCATCAGTGGCATTGCCATCGGCACCGTCCAGTCGTAGGCCGCCAGAAAATCATCCAGATTTTGCGCAAACCACGCTTCGCTTTCGGGCTGCAGAATGGGGAGGGCGAACATATTGCGGGCGGTCTTGATCTGCGGGCCACGGATGTCCTTCACCGTCTGGCTCAGGGCCTGGGTAAACCCGATAAGCTGCTGGCTTTTCTGGCGCGTCGTCTCCTGCCCGGCATCGTCAACGTCCGTCAGCACCGCGTCGTCATGGAACAAGATCCCGTTGAAGCTGGCATAGCGGGCCAGATCTTCATAGATCTCCGTCACCTGCTGGCGAACCTGTGGACTCCAGGGGGAGAGCCGGATATAGGGCTCGGCGGCCACGGTCAACTCTCCCGTTTGGCGATCCCGGCGCTGCACGCGCGGCAGGGCTGGACTGAGATCGAAAGAGAGGACCGGCATCCACGCAAAGACTTTCACTCCCGCGCGGGTTTGTAGCTGCCAGGCGACAAAATTAAAAAGATCGGCCCGGACCGGAAGACGACGGTTGGGGAAATAGAGCGCGCCGATCCTGCCGTCGCCCCGCGGATCCGAAAACGCCTGGAGAAACACATGGCTGATTTTCATGTCGTAGACCCGCTGGACGAGTTTGTTGATGTTTTTCGTCTGCTGGGCCGGATCGGGATCGTAGACATAATCGAGATCAACATGCATGACGCGCACCGGGTCAAACTCCTGAACGCGGCTAACCGTGTTGGCAAAGGTTTTTATCGACGGATTTCCGGCAATCAGCAGGCGCGGGATGTTGCCGAGGTCGCGCACGTTTGCCAGCCCGTCCTCCAGGGTAAAGGCCAGCTGATAGCCCTGTTTCTGGGCGATAGCGAGCGATGTACCGTTGGCAGCCCCATAGGGCCACACCCAGGCACGCGGCGCTTTTCCCGTCACCTGGGTGATTTTTTCGGTGACTTTCCGTACGTCTGCGGCGATCCGCTGGTTGAAGTGTTCATCGGTTTCGTAATGCCCCGTCACGTTATCGAAAAAACGGTTGGCGATAGCGGGTTCACGGCTTCCCTGCGGGTTGGCCGGGATGCCGTAATGCGAGGCCCAGGTATGCGAGCCGATTTCAACCAGCGGGGAGCGGCTGAGCTCGCGTACCATGTCCCATGTCGCGAACCGATCGCGGGGCGTCATCAGACCGCCGAAGTTAACTTTTTGATTTGCCGGCGTATCCACCCAACTGCCCACCGGCGCCCACAGCGCAGGAACGTTCCAGGCCTGAAGCAGGGGCCAGACCCGGGTGTAAAAACTGCTGTAGCCGTCGTCGAAGCTGAGCAAAACGGCTTTCGGCGGCAGCGCTTTTTTTCCTTCATGCGCATCCACAATGTCCTGCACGCTGATGGCGTGATAGCCGTTGTGCAAAAGCCAGCTTATCTGCTCGTTTAACGCGCTGGTGCGAACGGAGAGGTAGCGCTGATCGGCAGCATCATCTTCGACGTCGTGGTAGGCCAGGACCAGAAACTGATTCTCCGGCCAGGGTTTGCTGGCCTCCAGCTGCGGCCTCTCTTCAGGAGCCATAAAGGAGAGCGGCTGCGCGCAGAGACTCGCGCTGAGGCAGAGCCAGCCGATGACGATCAGGCTTACAGAAAAACGTGTATTCAGCATATTCATCCTTAAAAGCGTAAAGTCGCATCTAACGTGACGGAGAGATTGCTCTCGCGTTTGCCGTCGTAAGGGCGTTTATCCCAGTTCAGCATCACGCCAGTATCGACAACGTTGTTCCACTGAATGCGTTGCCCGTAACCCAGCAGGGTAATGGCGCCAGGCGACTGATTTTTCTGCCAGTAGCTGCCGCCGCCTGCCACGAACAGCTGGCTCCAGAGGGTGTCGTAGTGGCGGTACATCTCATGGTCAACGGACAGGGCTGCCGTCACGGACAGATCCCGTGCCGGGTTGTAATAGAGCGTATTCCGCAGGCTGTTTTTACTGGCGGCGATCCCCGGTTCGAGATCCAGCGTCAGGGTCGGGGTCTGCCAGAGACGCTCTTTCCCAGAGAGGGTGTATTCCTGACGGCGGTTGTGGTCTGAGAAGCGGCTGACGGCGGCGTTGAACTGGTATTTACGTCGCTCGTTTTGATACCAGCGCACCCCACCTTCACCCCGGTTGGCACTGATCCCATTGCGTAATGCCCGTAAGGGTGTCGCGCGTGATAAGCGCTCGAGGCTACCGCTGACCTGCCAGTTATCACTCAGGCTGTAGGTTGTTGAGAGCCGTGCGCCCGGCCTGTTTGTGCCGTGATAGCGGTTGCTGGAGAGCTCGGCTTCGAGCGTGAGGTCACGTGGGCGCCACTCAACGCCGCCCAACAGGTGGCGGCTGATGCCTTTACCTTCGTCGAAATTCCCCTGTGCATAGCGGGCGCCAGCAAATAGCCGCCAGTTATCTGCCACGGGTGGGCCATAGAGCGTGGCGTCCCAGCTCATGTCGTGGCTACCGCTGACGGGGTTATCTGAGTGCAATCCTTTACCCGCGTTCAGACGCAGCTCTGACATATGGTGGACCGCTCTGAGCCTGTCCAGGCGGCGGGCGCTGCGATCGGCGGGGGCGCGAGCAATTACGTCATCAGCCAGTAAATCCATCTGGCGCCACTCCTGAAGGTCCATTGCGACGTAAGCCTGCTGTTTTTCAAGCTCCAGATTCGTGGGTTCGAGCGCCTCTGCTCGTTTAAGCTTTTGCTCGGCCGCGCGCGGCAGGCCCCTGGCCTGAAGCAGGGCGGCATAATCAATCTGTAATCCCTGATTTCCCGGCGCCGTTGACGCCAGACGATACGACAGCTTTTCGGCTTCCGGCAGGGCGTTGGTCGCCAGCAAATAGTTAAGTTTGAGTGACTGTCCGGTGAGCCACCGATCGTTCGGCTGAGCGGTCGGGGATCCGAAATCGTAGCGGGTCCAGGGAACGCTGCGGGTCTCGCGCTCAACGTAGCGGCGGGCGGTTTGATACTGCCCCGTATCCAGCCAGGCGTAGAAAAGCGCATGCTCCTCATCCTGCGGATCGGAGGCGTAGTGTGGATAGCGTTGTACAAGCGAGAAGGCGGCGACGGTGTTTTTCTCCTGCAAATATGCAGAGATCACCCAGCCGATGGCCCAGTCCGGCACCGGATGCTGTGCGGTCGTCAGCGCCTCATATTCGCTAATAACCTGCCGGTAATCACCCTGCGCATACAGCGCGCCAAGCCGATCGATACGGGCAAGGATGACGTCTTCAGCCGCCTGCGGTTCGTTTTGCCAGCGGGAAAGCAGGACGTGATAGCGATCTAATGCGTTTTGTGCCAGCCGCAGCCGCTCTTTCTCCGTTCTGCCAGGCACATCCGCCAGGCGTACCTTTTCAGCCGCGGCGTTACGCTCAAGGCGGCGACGCTCCGCGGGAGACATTGCTGCGCTTTGCGACAGCCAGAGTGCGGGCGTGCTTACCCGGTTATCCGTTAACGCATCGATCGTCTCGCGAAGAAGGGCGTTATTCCCTGGTGCGGCGTTTAGCGCGCGCATGTCCGCCAGCAGCCGGTCCCCGTTTTTTCCCTGGCGCATCCAGACATAGGAGAGCGTCTCAAGGTGCGCGGGAGAAGGATCGTCCTTAACCAACTGCCGGGCTTTCGAAAGCGCGAGGCGATCTCTGCGGGCATCGGCCAGGGTCTTAACATAGCCGATGCGGTAATCGTCGTTATCCGGCGCAAGGCTGAGCGCCTCTTTCCACAGCGATAAGGCGGATGGCCAGGCTTTTTGGTTTCTTCTGGACTGGGCGACAGCAGCGATGGCGCGAGCGGGAAGCGGCATATAAATACCATAACGCTGCCAGACTCGAATAACCTCATCATCGCGTCCTGCCCAGGAGGCTACCTGTAACCAGTCCGCAACCTGTCCAGGTGTTAAAGCATGCTGTTGCTCATAGCGCTGTAGGTAATCAAGAAACAGAGCATAATTACCGTTACGTGCCTGTTGTATCTGATGCTCATAAACGGATTCATCAGCCTGAACCAGAACAGGAAAGAGTAAAAGCAGGAACAATAATATTGTGGTGCGATAAAAGAATAACGTAGTGAAGCTAAGCGATCTTTCCATATCTATTTGCCATTTGTTTATCGTGAATCCATTGCATAACACGGCCGCCTTTTAACTCTGCGTTAAAGGGCATAAAGGAGAACATTAAATCTGAATGATGCTACGTTATGGGGTACTTACTTAAAGGTAATTATGCGCCCTCATCTCAGTGGTCTGATTGGGCTTAATGTACACCCGATGTGTTGGGGGATAAATAAGTTGAAAAGCGGCTGGGAGGTTTTGAGATAATTCTGGAAGAAGTAAGTTTTTTAGGTAATTCAGTGCAGGATTGTTCTTTTTAAATGATTGATATTAAATGTTTTTTCTTTTGCTGTTTACAGTTTTTTTATATTTGAAATGAAGTTCTTCTGAGTTAATTAAAGTACTTTCCGGTGCATGTTTGGGAAGTTTCATGACAAAAATTCTTAATGTTCAGAGAAGTGACTTTTCTGGAATTCTTTTTTATTTATAATTAACGCCAGGCATTGAGTGATAGTCTACAAAAAGTCTAGCTCACCAATGTCATATTGAGGGATGATCAAAGCCAGAAAACATTTGCCGTTAATGTAAAGCGCTATAAACGAAAGCGTCCTTGTTTCTTAAGAGGCGGGCTTGCTTTAATCTAAAAGGGATGATTAGTGGCGACTTCAATAGTGTTAGTGACTCAGGATTGTTTCCTTGTCAGGGGGATGCGGCTATTTTTCCCGGATATAATTTGCCTCTGTTCGATAGACAGAAACATATTTGATACCGACGCAAATGAATATACTGTACTGATTGATAGCCGTACGCCGCTCCGTTTATATGATTACCTGATACGCCATCCGGCCAGAACGAGAAAAACCATCTGCTGCGTTATGCTGGATATGCGCCCTCGAGAGGAGGATCTGCACAGTATGAAGCTGTTTATGAACACGTCGCTTACGCCTCCGGATATGGCGTCGTTATTCAATCTGGTGCTTGATATGAAAGGCTGGCGTCTGACAACCAAATGGCTGCTTAACTTACGGCTGAGTAGACATGAAGCGATAATGCTCCGGTTGCTGAAGGCAGGGAGGTCAATGGAAGAGATTGCAGATAAGCTGAATATGTCGGTTAAAAGCCTCTATCGCAAGCGAACGGCGCTATCGGAGCGGTTAGGGGCAGGGAACTTCAACGAGGCGTGTTTGTTTATCTTCAAAAACAAACTGCTGGACGCGGCTGGGAACGATCCCTAGCTTCGTCAGAAGCCAAAAGCACAAACCCGCCACGAGGGCGGGTTCTTTTAATGGAAATAATTCAGAACGACCAGCGCAGATTGGCGTTCACCGAGTTGACGCGGGTATCCGCACCATATTGTCCCTGGTAACCCACATCCAGCGTCGCAGCACGCGACAGCTGTACGCTCACGCCGATATCACCCACCATTACGTCCTCATCCACGGCTTGCCCCTGAGTAATGAACGCGTCGCTGCCCGCAAACGCCATGCGCGAAGAGGTATTCTTATCGCCATAAGCGTGCTGCCAGCCCAGCGAACCGTAGAGGTTAACGTTCTTCGGCAGCTCGGTCACACCGCGCACCCCGAGTGTGGAATAGAAGGTGTTCATCGTTTCGTTACGGACGCTCAGCGCAGCGGCACCGCCGTCTTCCCTGAAGCTGTCGGTATGCAGCCGGATGTACGATAAATTGACGAACGGCTCAATATTCCTGTCTGGCTGGCCGAAACGGTAGCCCGCTTCGGTAAACGCCAGCAGCGAGTTAGCGTCGTAATCTGACTTCAGCCGATCCGAGAAGCCGCTGAAATCAACATTGCGCTCGCCCTCGATCTTGTGCCAGGTGTAACCCAGCGCGCCGCGAAGGGAGAACGCATCCTGTTGACCCGCCGCATACAGGCCAAGGTGATAGTTGTCGGTATCCGTTGAGGAGCGACGGCTGTCGACGTCGTAATCACCCCGGCTGTAGCCGAAGTAGCCGCCGATACGCACATTATGGTCCGCCAGCTTGCGATCTGCCCCCAGCAGGAAGCCGGTGGTGTTGCCGTCCAGCTTGCCCACGTTTCCGTCGCCGCTGTTTCGGCTCCAGGAGCTGAAGGTCTGGCCCCAGACGCCATTGTTTTGCGGCTCCGGCTGTTGCACCAGCGACATGGCTAACGGTGGGATCGGCAGGCTGTCGTTATCAAACGCGCGCTGCATACGCTGGTTTAACACGTTAAACACCTGCGTGCTGCCAGCGATCAGGTTGGACTGCATTGATGGATAAACTTCACCAGACAGCTGGTTGAACGCCTCGCGCGCTTGCGGTGCGCTCAGCAGAAGCAGCGAGTTATACAGCGCCAGCGACGGGCCGCTTTGCGTCAGCGTGGAGAGCGCGCCAGCGGTATTCCACTGGTTGCTGCTTTGGGCCACGGTCTGGAAAATGCCCGGCTTGCCGCTGCCCGGGTTTTCACCGCCAGGATTCTCACCGCCCGGGTTTTCACCTCCGGGGTTTTCACCGCCAGGATTTTCGCCACCGGGGTTTTCACCGCCAGGATTCTCACCGCCCGGGTTTTCGCCTCCGGGGTTTTCTCCACCAGGATTCTCGCCTCCGGTCTCTTTCTGCGCGATGGTCAGATCGACGGCGTTGGTGCTTTGCTCAAGCGCCACGTCCAGGAAGGCGGATTTGGAAATCGCTCCGGCGAACTCACCGTCAATTCCCCCGCCGGAGGTCAAAATGCGGTAGCTTTGGCCCGTTTTATAGCTGGTTTGCGGATCCAGCGCGGTGACCTGTACCTTAGCCCGATCGCTGATGGTGGTTTTGCCCGATACCAGTAGCTGGTCGCTGCTGCCATCGCCCGCGATATCCACGTCATAGAAGGATTCGCCGATAAAGTTCAGATAGCGTTTCAGCGTCAACGTACCGATATTGCCGTCGCCAGGCGAGATATGCCCGCCAGACAGGATCTCGGTCTGGCCCAGCGTGCCGTTGCCGCCCAGCGTGCCGCCGGACTTGATTGACGCGGCGCTGCTGTAACCGACCCCGTCGCTGACGTCTGAACCCGCCGTCGCGTTGAGGATCAGCGTACCGCCGTTCTCGGCGCTAAGGGTCTGAACATCAAAAATATCGTCTTCTGGCTGGGTATTAATATTGCTGGCAATGATGACTTTACCGCCCCGCGCGGTTACGTTCGCCTTGAGTGCGGAAAGATCGCCGTTCAGCGTCGTTTGCCCGGAGGTGTTGATCACATCACCTTCACCGCTCATCGTGTTGCTGAAGATGTAATTTCCGTCGGTATGGTTGAAGTAGACATAGCTGCCGAACAGTCCGCCACGCAGGCTGATTGCCGTCTTCGCATCGAGGGTACCTGCGGCGCCCGCCGTGCCAGGCGTTGGCTCAGTTAAACCCGTGCCGGTGTCCATATTGCCGCGGCTGCCGATGATGAGCGCACCCCGGTTCGAGCCGGAACCCGATGTCCCCACGATCAGCGCATTGCTGCCAGCGGAAAATGAACCGCCGTCAATCACAGACAGCACGCCATTGCCGTAATCGCCCACGCTCACGCTGCTGCCGCTGGTAAAGCGCGAGTCCTTGCCCGCAATAACCAGCTCGGCGGTTTTCCCTGCGCCGGAGACGCCCGCCACCTGCACGCCGCCAACGTTAACCGCTCCGCCGTTCAGTACGTCCAGGTCGCCATAAAGCGTCAACGTACGGCCAACGTTCCACTGTGAGCCACTCCCCGTGACGGTGGCTTTCGGGCTCAGCGTGTCGGTTTCACCCGGTCCGGTACCGTTGCCGATGCGTGCATCGTAAGCGGTATTGAGCGCAGCGCCGTCTTCAATCGCAAGCGTGGAGCGTGCGCCCAGATCGGTGCCTACGCTCAGAAAATTACTGGTCACACGAGAGCCAGCACCCGTGGCGATAAGGTGGCTGTCGTAGCCGCGGGTGGTGCCGACAACAATCTCCTTTGCACTCGCCAGCGCGCCCTCTTCGACTCGCAGGGTGCCGAGGCCAAGATTCAGGTCGCCGCGCAGGACGTACCGATCGTTCACCGCGTTAAGCTCAGCGTCTGGCCCACGGACCGTGACCACGCTTTCATAAATTTTGCCGTCGAACAGCCGACCGATATTGATGTTATAGGCGGTGATTTTGCCATTATCGATCAGCAGGTTTCCGCGTTGGTTACGTCCAACATAAACATCTCCGGTGTAACCCAGCGTTTCGGTAATACGCGCGTCGCCATCAAAAAAGGCATCGGCTGCACGCGCGATATCGGCAGGTAAAAACAGTAACAGCGGCGCGGAAAATAGAGCGAGGTAAAGTCTGGAAAGCGGCGTCTTAACCGCTAAAGCATGCGATGTAGAGTTATTCACGGGCTATCTCCGTACTCATTAGCGTGATGTCTGGAAAATCGTTTTTATGAAAACTCAGATACGTCAGAAAATGTAAAAGGCGTTATTTATGTACGCCTTTTGATGCGGCGTTAATTATTTATGTGTGACAACAGGTGTACAGGTTGGCGCGCTTAGCGTCGGTGCGGATCCTAAAATCCCCGGCATCATCATTGATGAACAATCGAAAATACGCCCTTTTTCTGTCGTGGCGCGATAAGACAGTTTTTGTCCTCCCAGTGCGTCCGGCTGGGCGCCATTAACGTTGGTCACGGTTATTTCATCCGATGAGCCCAGTCCCAGCATTTTAGCGGTCTCCGCTTGCAGGAGTGGAATAGCCTGATCGGTTTTCAACGTGGAACAACCGGCTAGCATCAACGTAACGGTTAAAACGATTAGTGGTTTTTTCATAAATTATCCTTGATATCCAACCAGTTAATTTCTCTGATTGTATTTATGTTTTCTTTTGCCCAAATCAGCGAATAATATATTTCTCTTTCCTAATCGAAAAAACCCTCCTAAAGTAGGGTGGGTAGATAATAATTCATCTGTACTCTAAGATATGCGAAGGTAAAAGGAGGCTCCTTTGGGACAGAATTATGCGTTAGTCGTTGATGACCATCCATTGGTAGCAAGCGGCATCGCCAATTTTCTGATTACACATTGCCAGTTTAAACAGGCGTGTGTGGTGACGAATGAGGATGATTGCTACCGCCAAATTAGGGATCATGGCCCGCCACGTTTGCTGGTAATCGATTTTTGGCTCTCTTCCGGAACGGCCCTGAAATTACTCAAAGAAGTAAAACAACTTTACCCACAGGTACGACTCCTGGTGGTCAGCGGGGATGACAATAATGACATCTGGCGCAAAGTTAATGCCGCCGGGGGCCACGGTTTTGTATTGAAAAGCGAGCCACCTGAGATGTTCTCGCGGGCCGTTTTCGCACTCAGTGATAATCAGACCTGGTTTCCTGAGGGAAACGAAATTTCCGTTAAGGCAAATAATGAGAAGTTAAGTAAATTTAACTTAACGCCGCGACAAATAGACGTATTAAATATGATTATGCGCGGCCTGCCAAATAAACGAATCGCCGCGCAGCTTTCAATTTCTGAGCCCACGGTCAAAGAACACATCAGCAATATATTGAAAAAGATAGGTGTTAACAGCCGGGTCGAAGCCATCACGCTTCTGCACGGCAAGCAGGAACCGTCGGAATGAGGTTTTTCCAGAGCTTACAAAACGAAGGTATCTCTGCTCCGGCGCAGATCCGTTTGCTAAACAACACCTTTCTGCGGCTGGTATTTAGCTTTAGTGCTGTGCCCTTTGTGGGTATTCCTTTCGCCATCTGGATTTATATGCTTGGGGACGACCTCGGCCCAACGATTATCTGGATAATTATTTATCTGCTATGTGCCGTGGCGATACGACTATTGCACCGACGCTATCAGCGTGAAGCGAAAGAAAACGGTGAGAGGGACGTCCTGCGACGCTGGCTTCCGCGTATTAATAATATCGCCTTTATTCACGGGCTGGGCATTTCTTCACTCTATTTAATTACTCCACAGACGCAGAATTTTGACTTTTTCTTGTTACTTAATATCAGCATCGCCGCTATCGTCGCCGCCAATGCGACGCATCTGACGCCGGTCATCAGCACCTTTACGCGCTTTTTCTTCGCCTCCTGGGGGGTGCTGAACCTCGGTATTATCTGGCGGCTGGATGAGTTGATGTTCATCGTGCTCATGCTGAATCTGCTTTACGGCTTCGC
>NZ_JABMCU010000009.1:0-46926 GCF_013179605.1 Enterobacter sp. CM29
CCGGCCTACGTGAGCCAGGTGGCGAAGGTGTGGCGTCAGGCCATCGACCGCTGCATGGCGGACCCGCAAAACTACGCCCCGCAGGCGGCCTGGATGGAGACGCTCGGCGCGATGTCCGAAGGCACGCAAACCACGCTCGGCGCGTATCACCGTAAATGGCAGTGAGATAATCATGAAATATTCATTAGGGCCGGTGCTTTACTACTGGCCAAAAGAGACGCTGGAAGTTTTTTACCAGCAGGCGGCTAACAGCAGCGCCGATGTGATTTACCTCGGCGAAGCGGTGTGCAGCAAGCGCCGCGCCACCAAAGTGGGCGACTGGCTGGATATGGCGAAAAGCCTGGCCGGCAGCGGCAAGCAGGTGGTGCTCTCGACGCTGGCGCTGGTGCAGGCGTCCTCTGAACTGGGCGAGCTGAAGCGCTACGTCGAAAACGGTGAGTTCCTGCTGGAGGCGAGCGACCTGGGCGTGGTGAACATGTGCGCCGAGCGTAAGCTGCCGTTTGTCGCCGGACATGCGCTGAACTGCTATAACGCGGTGACCTTGCGCCTGCTGCTCAAACAGGGGATGACACGCTGGTGCATGCCGGTTGAGCTCTCCCGCGACTGGCTGGTCAACCTGCTAAATCAGTGTGACGAGCTGGGCATTCGCAATCAGTTTGAAGTCGAAGTGCTGAGCTACGGCCATCTGCCGCTGGCCTACTCTGCCCGCTGCTTCACCGCGCGTTCCGAAGATCGCCCGAAAGACGAGTGTGAGACCTGCTGCATTAAGTACCCGAACGGACGCAGCATGCTGTCACAGGAGAATCAGCAGGTGTTTGTCCTCAACGGCATTCAGACTATGAGCGGTTACGTCTATAACCTCGGCAACGAGCTGGCGTCAATGCATGGGCTGGTGGATATGGTGCGTCTTTCGCCGCTCGATACCGGCGTGTTCACCATGCTGGACGCCTTCCGTGCCAACGAAAACGGCGCCTCGCCGCTGCCGCTGACGGCAAACAGCGACTGCAACGGTTACTGGAAACGTCTCGCCGGGCTGGAATTGCAGGGGTAAAAAAGCTCACTTTGTTAACAACGGTTATCATTTTTTAATGCAGTATTAAAGATTGACCGTCGACAAAGTGAGCTGTTATGACTGACAAAACCATTCCGTTTTCGGTGCTGGATCTGGCACCGATTCCACAAGGCTCCTCGGCAAGAGAAGCCTTTTCGCACTCTCTGGATCTGGCTCAGCTTGCCGAAAAACGTGGCTATCACCGCTACTGGCTGGCGGAGCACCATAATATGGTGGGCATCGCCAGCGCCGCCACCTCAGTACTGATTGGCTATCTGGCGGCGAATACCACTACTTTGCACCTTGGCTCCGGTGGCGTGATGCTGCCGAACCATGCCCCGCTGGTGATTGCCGAGCAGTTTGGCACCCTGAATACACTCTACCCCGGTCGCATTGATTTGGGTCTTGGCCGCGCGCCGGGCAGCGACCAGCCGACCATGCGCGCCCTGCGTCGCCATATGAGCGGCGATATCGACAACTTCCCGCGTGATGTAGCGGAGCTGGTAGACTGGTTCGATGCGAGCGATCCTAACCCGCACGTGCGCCCGGTGCCGGGCTACGGCGAGAAAATCCCGGTGTGGCTGTTAGGCTCAAGTCTGTACAGCGCACAGCTTGCCGCACAGCTGGGGCTGCCGTTCGCGTTCGCTTCCCACTTCGCACCGGATATGCTGCATCAGGCTCTGCATCTCTACCGCACAAACTTCAAGCCTTCCGAGCGTCTTGAGAAGCCGTATGCGATGGTGTGCATCAATATCATTGCCGCCGACAGCAACCGCGACGCGGAATTCCTGTTTACCTCCATGCAGCAGGCGTTTGTGAAGCTGCGTCGCGGCGAGACGGGCCAGTTGCCGCCACCGGTTGAAAATATGCATCAGCTGTGGTCGGCCTCCGAGCAGTATGGCGTGCAGCAGGCCCTGAGCATGTCGCTGGTGGGTGATAAGGCGAAGGTGCGTCACGGTCTGGAGGCAGTGCTACGAGAAACGCAGGCGGATGAAATTATGGTCAACGGCCAGATTTTCGATCATCAGGCGCGTTTGCATTCATTTGATCTGGCGATGCAGGTGAAAGAGGAGTTGGTGGGGTAGTTTTTTGCCGGATGGCGGCTTCGCCTTATCCGGCCTACGCGATCCCTGTAGGCCCGGTAAGCGTAGCGCCACCGGGCTTTCTGTTTACTGATACACAGGCAACAGATTAAAACTCGACAACATGTGCACCACCGCGTTGCCGATACCAAATACCAGGATCAGCGCAATCATCGGTTTTCCGCCCCAGACGCGGAATTTCGGGCTGCCGAAGCGCTTACGTGATTTACGCGCCAGCAGCGCCGGTACAATCGCCGCCCAGATGGTAGCCGCCAGTCCTGCATAGCCGATGGCGTACAGGAAACCGTTCGGCCACAGCAGGCCGCCCACAATCGGCGGCAGGAAGGTCAACAGCGCCGTTTTGAAGCGCCCCATCGCAGAGTCATCAAAACCAAACAGATCTGCCAGGTAGTCAAACAGGCCCAGCGTCACGCCGAGAAATGAGCTCGCCACCGCAAAGTTAGAGAAGACCACCAGAAGCAGATCCAGACTGCGACTGTTCAGCACGCCACTCAGCGCCTGTACCAGCACATCAATGTTACCGCCCTTCTGCGCAATGCCGATAAATTCTGGACGCGGGATGTTACCCATCGTCCCCAGCAGCCAGATCACATACAGCCCCAGCGCCAGCAGCGTGCCGTAAATCAGGCATTTCACGATGGTGCGCGGATCCTTGCCGTAGTACTTCATCAGGCTCGGTACGTTGCCGTGGTAGCCGAACGACGCCAGACAGAATGGCAACGTCATAAGCAGGTATGGCGTGTAGGAAGTGTTCACTTCCGCAACGTTAAACAGCGTGGCCGGCGTGACGTGCCCCAGCAGGCTGCCGAAGGTCAGGAAGAAGGTGATGACCTTGGCGCCCAACACGATCGCCGTCATGCGGCTGACCGCTTTGGTACTCATCCAGACGATAAACGCCACGCCCAGCGCGAAGCAGAGACCCGCCAGACGCGCCGGAACGTTCAGCGACATCTCGGAGAAGGTGTGATGCAGAATCGATCCGCTCGCTGAAATGTACGCGTAGGTCAGGATATAGAGTACAAACGCGATGGACAACCCGTTCACCAGGTTCCAGCCTTTGCCCAGCAGATCTCGGGTGATGGTGTCGAAGCTGGAGCCAATGCGGTAGTTCAGGTTTGCTTCAAGGATCATCAGCCCGGAATGGAGCATGCAGAACCAGGTGAAAACCAGCGCCGCCAGCGACCAGAAGAACCACGCACCGGACATAACCACTGGCAGGGAGAACATCCCGGCACCAATAATGGTTCCGCCGATGATCACCACGCCGCCAAGCAGCGAAGGTGACGTTTGGGTGGTGGTTAGTGTTGCCATGCGGCCTTATCTCCAGTCAAAAATGTGGTGTGCATTTTAATGTGATGCACTGTACCAGTACAAGAGTACAAAAGGAATAAAAAAAGCCCCGATAACAACTATCGGGGCTGTATATTTTACTTTACGTCAAAAGCGAAAAGGCTTACGCGTCACCGAAACGACGGCGGCTGGTGCCTTCTTCGCGGCGTGGGCCACGATTTTCACGGCGCTCGCCGGAGAAACGACGAGGTTCGCCAGTGCGTCCTTCGCTACGACCGCCTTCACGACGCTCGCCACCGAAGCTGCGACCACCGCCACGGCGTTCGCCACCGCGGTCAGAGCGAGGCTGTGCATCACCCATCAGTTGCATGTTCATTGGCTTGTTCAGAATGCGGGTGCGAGTAAAGTGCTGCAGTACTTCGCCCGGCATGCCTTTTGGCAGCTCGATCGTTGAGTGTGAACCGAACAGCTTGATGTTACCGATGTAACGGCTGCTGATGTCGCCTTCATTAGCGATCGCGCCAACGATGTGACGAACTTCAACACCATCATCACGGCCCACTTCAATGCGATACAGTTCCATTTCGCCAGCGTCACGACGCTCGCGACGTGGACGGTCTTCACCACCACGCTCTGGACGGTCACCGCGTGGACCACGGTCGTTACGGTCGCCACGACGTTCGAAACGATCGTCACGGTCACGGAACTCACGCTTAGGACGCATCGGTGCATCAGGTGGCACGATCAGGCTACGTTCGCCCTGCGCCATTTTCAGCAGTGCTGCGGCCAGAGTTTCCATATCCAGCTCTTCGCCTTCAGCGACAGGCTGGATCTGGGACAGCAGCGCACGGTACTGATCCAGATCGCTGCTTTCCAGCTGCTGCTGTACTTTCGCGGCGAATTTTTCCAGACGGCGTTTGCCCAGCAGTTCTGCGTTTGGCAGTTCGGCTTCTGGAATGGTCAGCTTCATGGTGCGTTCAATGTTACGCAGCAGACGACGCTCGCGGTTCTCAACGAACAGCAGCGCACGGCCCGCACGACCCGCACGACCGGTACGGCCGATACGGTGAACGTAAGACTCGGAGTCCATTGGGATATCGTAGTTTACAACCAGGCTGATACGCTCAACGTCCAGACCACGTGCTGCCACGTCGGTTGCAATCAGGATATCCAGACGACCGTCTTTCAGACGCTCCAGAGTCTGCTCACGCAGCGCCTGGTTCATGTCGCCGTTCAGCGCTGCGCTGTTGTAGCCGCTACGCTCCAGCGCTTCAGCCACTTCCAGGGTCGCGTTTTTGGTACGTACGAAGATAATCGCCGCATCAAAATCTTCCGCTTCCAGGAAACGGACCAGCGCTTCGTTTTTGCGCATGCCGTATACAGACCAGTAGCTCTGGCTGATGTCCGGGCGAGTGGTCACGCTGGACTGAATACGCACTTCCTGCGGCTCTTTCATGAAGCGGCGGGTAATGCGACGGATCGCTTCTGGCATGGTTGCAGAGAACAGAGCGGTCTGATGACCTTCCGGGATCTGCGCCATGATGGTTTCAACGTCTTCGATGAAGCCCATACGCAGCATTTCATCTGCTTCATCCAGTACCAGGCCGCTCAGCTTAGAGAGGTCCAGGGTACCGCGCTTCAGGTGATCCAGCAGACGGCCCGGCGTACCGACAACAATCTGTGGGCCCTGGCGCAGGGCGCGTAACTGCACGTCATAACGCTGGCCGCCGTACAGGGCTACCACGTTTACGCCGCGCATATGTTTAGAGAATTCCGTCATTGCTTCAGCAACCTGAACAGCCAGTTCACGGGTTGGAGCCAGGACGAGGATCTGCGGTGCACGCAGGTCCGGATCAATGTTGTTCAGCAGCGGCAGCGAGAATGCTGCGGTTTTACCGCTACCGGTCTGGGCCATGCCCAGCACGTCACGACCAGAAAGCAGGTGTGGGATACACTCAGCCTGGATCGGAGATGGTTTTTCGTAACCCAGATCGTTAAGGGCTTCAAGGATAGGAGCCTTCAGGCCCAGATCTGCAAAAGTGGTTTCGAATTCAGCCATGTAGTACAAGTGCCTCGATATTAATGGCGGCCAGTCTACTTAGCTCATCGTGAAAATGATTAGCAATTTTCATTGAAAAGTGTGAACCGGCTCAAATTAGGTGTATTGACGAACAACAACGCCCTCACCAGTGAAGGTGATGGCAATCAAAAGATTACGGGCTGATGTTTATGTCGTCAGCTATTGCTGGTCCGATTCTGCCAGGTCGTCTTGCTCCTGGCCCAAGAGCGATAATTCCAACAATGCATAACGGTGCTCAACGAAGTTATGTACGTTGTTAGCAACCGCTAATTTGAACAGTGCCGTAGCGCTGTCCATATCCCCCAGACTTAGGTAGTACTTACCTAAATAGAAGTTGGTTTCACTGAGATGCTCAGCGAGCGAGGTGTTATCCGTTGCGTCCGCCTTGAGGCGTTCCATCAGCGTTGCTTCGCTAATGTTGCCCAGGTAGAACTCGACAATGTTCCATCCCCACTGTTCCTTGTCCGATTTCTCGAAGCGCTGTTTCAGTGCTTCTTTGGCCTGCTTCTCATCGAGCTTCTGCTCAACGATGTAAAGCCACAGGCTGCGGAAAGGATCATTAGGATCGTCTTGATAAAACGCCAGCAGATCATCTTGCGCTAACTTATCACGACCGCCGTAATACAATGCGATACCGCGATTCAAGTGCGCGTAGTTGTAAGTTGGATCAAGCTCAAGTACAGAATCAAACGCTTCATAGGCAGCATCAAAATTGCCTGCCTGCGTTAAATAAATGCCTAAGTAATTGAATACTTCAGGCATATCAGGTCGAATTGCCAGCGCTTGTGAAAAATCATTTCGCGCTAATGCCCTCAGACCGAGACTATCATACAACACTCCGCGCTCATATAAAAGCTGTGCGCGTTCGTCATCGGTTAAAGCCCGACTGGCAAGTATTTGTTCCATGCGTGCCAGAATCACTTCCTGCTGCAAAGTCGGTTGCAATGGCACTGCGAGGACTTCGCTCTTACGCCAGGCAGAGTTGCTGCATCCTGCCAGCGTTAAAGCTGTCGCAACGAAACACCAGCGCAAAAAAGGCTTCATTTCCCACTCCCGAAGACAACTATTGGATGAACGTCCTGTCCCCCGGCGGCTTAACAAGGCGTCCTGCCTGATAATAAGCCCTCCGCCTGCGCGGAGGGCAAATGGCAACCTTACTCGCCTTGCTGTTCGGCAGCCGGAGCTTCCGGCGCCGCAGCAGGCTGAGACTGCTCGGTTGCTTCTTTAATGCTCAGACGGATACGGCCCTGGCGGTCAACTTCCAGAACTTTCACCGGTACTTCCTGACCCATTTGCAGGTAATCGGTCACTTTCTCAACGCGCTTGTCAGCGATCTGAGAGATATGTACCAGACCTTCTTTACCGCCACCGATGGCAACGAATGCACCAAAGTCAACGATACGGGTCACTTTACCATTGTAGATACGGCCCACTTCGATTTCTGCTGTAATCTCTTCGATACGGCGGATAGCATATTTCGCTTTCTCACCGTCGGTTGCTGCGATTTTCACAGTACCGTCATCTTCGATTTCGATGGTGGTGCCCGTTTCTTCGGTCAGTGCACGGATAACAGAACCGCCCTTACCGATAACATCTTTGATCTTGTCTGGATTGATCTTGATGGTGTGAATACGCGGAGCGAATTCAGAGATATCACCGCGTGGTGCGTTGATAGCCTGTTCCATCACGCCCAGAATGTGCAGACGCGCACCTTTAGCCTGGTTCAGAGCAACCTGCATGATCTCTTTGGTGATACCTTCAATTTTGATATCCATCTGCAGGGCAGAGATACCGTCGCGGGAACCCGCCACTTTGAAGTCCATATCACCCAGGTGATCTTCGTCACCCAGAATGTCAGACAGAACAACGAAGTTGTCGCCTTCTTTCACCAGACCCATTGCGATACCCGCAACGGCGGCTTTGATCGGCACGCCTGCATCCATCAGCGCCAGAGAGGCACCACACACGGAAGCCATGGAAGAAGAACCGTTGGATTCAGTGATTTCAGACACGACACGTACGGTGTACGGGAATTTGTCTGCTTCTGGCATTACTGCCAGCACGCCGCGCTTCGCCAGACGACCGTGACCAATTTCACGACGCTTCGGTGAGCCAACCATACCGGTCTCGCCCACAGAGTACGGAGGGAAGTTGTAGTGGAACAGGAAGCTGTCAGTGCGCTCGCCCATCAGTTCATCGATGTTCTGTGCGTCACGTGCAGTACCCAGGGTAGCGGTAACCAGCGCCTGGGTTTCACCACGGGTGAACAGCGCGGAACCGTGAGTACGTGGCAGCACGCCAGTACGCACATCCAGACCACGGATCATGTCCTTTTCACGGCCATCAATACGCGGCTCGCCTGCCAGTACGCGACTACGAACAACGTTTTTCTCGATAGCGTGCAGGATTTCGCTCAGCTCGTTAGCGTCCAGCGTTTCGTCTTCCGCGATCAGGGTTGCGATGGTTTCATCTTTGATCACGTCAACCTGAGCATAACGCTCCTGTTTGTCTGTAATGCGATATGCATCGCTCAGACGAGATTCTGCCAGTGCAGCTACGCGTGCGTTCAGCGCGTCGTTTACCGCTTCTGGCTGCCAGTCCCAACGTGGTTTACCGGCTTCTTTCACCAGGTCGTTGATGTTCTGGATAACAATCTGCTGCTGGTCGTGGCCGAAGACCACTGCGCCCAGCATCTGGTCTTCACTCAGCAGTTCTGCTTCAGATTCAACCATCAGAACCGCTGCTTCAGTACCGGCAACAACCAGGTCCAGCTTACTCTCTTTCAGCTCTTCCTGAGTTGGGTTCAGCACGTACTGGTCGTTGATGTAACCGACGCGCGCGGCACCGATTGGGCCATTGAATGGGATACCAGACAGTGACAGGGCAGCAGACGCACCGATCATCGCTACGATGTCCGGGTTAACCTGTGGGTTAACGGAAACAACGGTTGCGATAACCTGCACTTCATTGACGAAACCTTCCGGGAACAGCGGACGAACCGGGCGGTCAATCAGACGCGCGATCAGGGTTTCGCCTTCGCTTGGACGGCCTTCACGACGGAAGAAGCCACCCGGGATTTTACCGGCAGCGTAGGTACGCTCCTGGTAGTTCACGGTCAGTGGGAAGAAGTCCTGACCTGGTTTAGCTTTTTTCTGGCCAACTACGGTAACGAATACAGCAGTGTCATCCATGCTTACCATTACGGCAGCAGTAGCCTGACGAGCCATCATGCCGGTTTCCAGCGTGACGGTATGCTGACCATACTGGAATTTACGAACGATCGGATTCAGCAAAATTCTGTCCTTTCTTAAATGTTTGAAAGCACACCTCAGGTGTGCTGACGATTTAACCCGACCTTCTTCGCATCCTCGCGACTAATGACAACCGACACCCCCATGGGTGAAGCCTCTCATTAGCCGCGCGAACCTCTGCAATGAAGATCATTTATAGCAACAATACAATAGTTTCCCCTGAATTGCTGCCGTCTGGTTGAAAAAAGGGGCCATCAGGCCCCCTTTTCTGAAACTCGCAAGAATTAGCGACGCAGACCCAGACGCTCGATCAGCGCGGTGTAGCGTGCAACATCTTTACGCTTCAGGTAGTCGAGCAGTTTACGACGCTGAGAAACCATACGCAGCAGACCACGACGGCTGTGGTGATCTTTTTTGTGCTCTGCAAAGTGACCCTGCAGGTGGTTAATCTGTGCAGTCAGCAGTGCAACCTGAACTTCGGTAGAACCGCTGTCGTTAGTACCACGACCAAACTCAGAAACGATTTTAGCTTTAGCTTCAACGCTTAGAGACATTTTCAAACTCCAAAGTATAAAGAATGTAAGGATGCCGATCTCTAATTCAGCTATCCCATGTACGCCCCGCAGATTGTTAAACAATTTACCAGGCGTTAAGCGGCGATATTCTACTCGTCTCCCCTGCTTATCGCAAGGTGAGGCGTTATCACCGTCACGCTTCGACCGGGTATTCGACGACCAGACGACGCGGGGCAACGCGCCCTTCACCGTCCATTTCGCCCATCCCGATAAACTTGCCTTCCTCCCCTTCCGTCACACGGACCAGGCCCTCAAGCGGCGCCCCCGTTGTGCGGACCGGGTTTCCGTTCTTAAAGTAAACGGACGATGTTAAAGGAAGATTAACAACCGGGAAATCTGCTGCCGGACTGTCCATTGGCATCAGCAGCGGATCCAGCAGATCTGCCGGCGCAATTCCCTGCGCTTGCGCCTGTTCAGCCAGGGCGTGCAGATGCTCAAGCGTTACCATACGTTCGACCGGATACTTGCTGACCGCCAGACGACGCAGATAAATCACATGCGCGCCGCAGCCCAGCTTTTCACCGAGGTCGTCAATGATGGTGCGGATGTAGGTCCCTTTCGAACAGTGTACTTCCAGCTCCAGCTCATCACCTTCGTGGCGAATGAACAACAGCTCATACACGGTAATCGGACGGGCTTCACGCGGAACGTCAATGCCCTGACGCGCATATTCGTAAAGCTTCTTGCCCTGATATTTCAACGCCGAATACATCGACGGCACCTGCATTGTGTCGCCCCGGAAGCTCTCCAGCGCCGCATCAAGTTGCTCTGCGCTGAAGGTTACCGGACGCTCTTCAACGACCTGACCATCCGCATCGGAAGTGTCCGTGCGCTGGCCCAGTTTGGCAATCACGCGGTAGCGCTTATCGGAATCCAGCAGATACTGGGAAAACTTTGTCGCTTCACCCAGGCAGATCGGGAGCATCCCGGTTGCCAGCGGATCCAGCGCGCCGGTGTGCCCCGCGCGATTGGCGTTATAAATACGCTTTACTTTTTGCAGCACGTCGTTGCTGGATGCGCCCTGTGGTTTATCCAGCAACAGCACGCCATGCACGTCACGACCGCGACGACGAGGACGACTCATCAGTCCTCCTTGCTGTCGTCCGCCGGGTTAACACGACGCTCATCGTCATGTTTCACCACGCTGGTCACCAGGTTGGACATACGCATACCCTCAACCAGCGAGTTGTCGTAGAAGAAGGTCAGCTCCGGCACAATACGCAGACGCATCGCTTTGCCAAGCAGAGAGCGGATGAAACCAGAGGCTTCCTGCAGCGCTTTAATGCCGTTCTTCACGGCGTCTTCATCCTGGTCATTCAGGAATGTCACAAACACTTTGGCGTACGCCAGGTCGCGGGACATTTCCACGCCAGACACGGTGGTCATCATCCCCACGCGTGGATCTTTGATTTCACGTTGCAGAATGAGAGCGATCTCTTTCTGCATCTCCTGCGCGACGCGCTGTGGGCGACCAAATTCTTTCGCCATAATAAATTCTCCAGACAAAAAAGGGGCTTAAGCCCCTTTTTAAAATTACTGCCGGGTGGCGCTTCGCTTACCCGGCCTACGCTAATTAATCTTCAGTTGACGAAGATTACGCGATGGTACGCTGAATTTCGATGATCTCGAACACTTCGATCATATCGCCAACGCGAACGTCGTTGTAGTTCTTAACACCGATACCACATTCCATGCCGTTACGAACTTCGTTAACGTCATCTTTGAAGCGGCGCAGGGATTCCAGCTCACCTTCGTAGATAACCACGTTGTCGCGCAGTACGCGGATTGGGTTGTGACGCTTAATGGTCCCTTCGGTAACCATACAGCCCGCGATCGCACCGAATTTCGGTGATTTGAACACGTCACGTACTTCAGCCAGACCGATGATCTGCTGTTTCAGCTCAGGAGACAGCATGCCGCTCATCGCTGCTTTCACTTCGTCAATCAGGTTATAGATGACGGAGTAGTAACGCAGATCCAGGCTTTCAGCATCGATAACTTTACGCGCAGATGCGTCAGCACGAACGTTGAAGCCAACCAGGATAGCGTTGGACGCGGCTGCCAGGGTTGCGTCAGTTTCGGTGATACCACCTACGCCAGAACCGATGATCTTCACTTTCACTTCGTCGGTAGACAGTTTCAGCAAGGAGTCGGAGATCGCTTCCACAGAACCCTGTACGTCCGCTTTCAGAACGATGTTCACTTCGTGAACTTCGCCTTCAGTCATGTTGGCGAACATGTTCTCGAGTTTAGATTTCTGCTGGCGAGCCAGTTTCACCTCACGGAATTTACCCTGACGATACAGCGCCACTTCACGTGCTTTCTTCTCGTCACGTACCACGGTTACTTCGTCACCGGCAGCCGGAACACCGGACAGGCCGAGGATTTCCACTGGGATGGACGGACCCGCTTCCAGCACTTCCTGACCCAGTTCGTTACGCATCGCACGAACGCGACCGTATTCGAAACCACACAGAACGATGTCGCCCTTGTGCAGAGTACCTTCGCGAACCAGAACGGTTGCAACCGGACCACGACCTTTATCCAGGAAGGATTCGATTACCGCGCCGCTCGCCATACCTTTACGAACCGCTTTCAGCTCCAGAACTTCAGCCTGAAGCAGGATAGCGTTCAGCAGGTCGTCGATACCGGTACCTGCTTTTGCAGATACAGGGATAAACTGCGCTTCACCGCCCCACTCTTCCGGCATAACGCCGTACTGTGACAGTTCGTTCTTAACGCGATCCATATCGGCTTCTGGCTTATCGATTTTGTTGACTGCAACAACCAAAGGCACCTGCGCCGCTTTCGCGTGCTGGATAGCTTCAATGGTCTGTGGCATCACGCCATCATCGGCAGCAACAACCAGAACAACGATATCCGTTGCCTGAGCACCACGAGCACGCATTGAGGTAAACGCTGCGTGGCCTGGGGTATCCAGGAAGGTGATCATGCCGTTTTCGGTTTCTACGTGGTAAGCACCGATATGCTGGGTAATACCACCCGCTTCGCCGGAGGCAACCTTAGTAGAACGAATGTAGTCAAGCAGAGAGGTTTTACCGTGGTCAACGTGACCCATGATGGTCACAACCGGTGCGCGCGGTTCAGCCGCTGCGCCCGTATCACGGTCGCTCATTACTGCTTCTTCCAGCTCGTTTTCACGACGCAGGATAACTTTGTGGCCCATCTCCTCGGCAACCAGCTGTGCGGTTTCCTGGTCGATGACCTGGTTGATGGTGGCCATTGCGCCCAGCTTCATCATCGCTTTGATGACCTGAGAGCCTTTCACCGCCATCTTGTTAGCCAGTTCGCCAACGGTGATGGTTTCGCCGATCACAACGTCACGGTTAACGGCCTGAGCTGGCTTCTGGAAGCCCTGCTGCAGAGCGGAACCTTTACGCTTACCGCCTTTACCACCGCGAACCGCTGCACGTGCTTCTTCACGGTCAGCTTTAGATTCAGCGTGCTTGTTACCTTTTTTCGCAGGACGCGCCGCTTTTGTACTGCGAGTACGGCCACGACCACCTTCAACTTCACGGTCGTTATCGTCTTCTGCCTGGCGCGCATGCTGAGAAGTGGTTACGTGATAATCGCTGTTGTCTTCAGTTGGTTCAGCGGTATTCACACCGTTCTTCTCGTTTTCTTCTGCCATGCGACGCGCTTCTTCGGCGACGCGGCGAGCTTCTTCTTCAAGCTTGCGGCGGGCTTCTTCTTCCGCTTTACGCTTCAGCTCGGCAGCTTCATTTTCACGGCGGGCTTTTTCAGCCTGGGCAGTTTTGGTCATTTCGTCGGTCTGTTGATTGCTCACTTTGTCTTTTTCCGCAGCGTCACGCTTCGCTTTTTCACCGGCGTCGCGTTTCGCTTTTTCTGCGGCCTCACGTTCAGCTTTTAATTCTGCTTCGCGTTTAGCAGTGGCTTCTGCCTCACGCTGAGCTTGTTCTTCCGCTTCACGCTGTGCCTGCTCTTCCGCAGCAAGGCGTTCTGCCTCTTGCGGATCACGTTTTACAAAGGTGCGCGTCTTGCGGACTTCAATTTGTACCGATTTGCTTTTGCCACCGGTACCAGGGATGTTCAACGTGCTACGCGTTTTGCGCTGCAGCGTTAACTTGTCAGGCGTAGAGCCGTGTTCACGGTTCAGGTGCGCTAACAAGGTTTGTTTTTCTTGCGCGGTCACCGAGTCATCAGCGGCCTTCGGGATCCCTGCATCAGCAAATTGCTGTACCAGGCGGTCCACGGAGGTCTGAATCTCAGCAGCCAGCGATTTTACAGTTACATCAGTCATGCTGTTCCTTCCTGCTACAGTTTATTACGCTTCGTCGCCGAACCAGCAAATATTACGTGCGGCCATGATGAGTTCGCCGGCTTTCTCGTCGGTTAAACCTTCGATATCGGCCAGGTCATCAACGCCTTGCTCAGCGAGATCTTCCAGCGTACAAACACCACGGGCAGCCAGCTTGAACGCAATCGCACGATCAAGACCTTCCAGATTCAGCAGGTCATCAGCCGGCTTCTTATCGCCAAGGCTTTCTTCCTGAGCCAGCGCCAGGGTGGTCAGTGCGTTTTTAGCGCGTTCACGCAGGGCTTCAACGGTTGGTTCATCCAGACCGTCAATTTCCAGCAGCTCTTTCATTGGCACGTAGGCCAGTTCTTCCAGCGTAGAGAAACCTTCTTCAACCAGCACAGTGGCGAAGTCTTCGTCAATGTCCAGGTATTTGGTGAAGGTATCGATCGCCGCGTGGGCTTCAGCCTGATGCTTGGCCTGAAGGTCATCAACGGTCATCACGTTGAGTTCCCAGCCGCTCAGCTGTGACGCCAGACGTACGTTCTGACCGTTACGGCCAATCGCCTGCGCCAGGTTGCCCGCTTCTACAGCGATATCCATGGTGTGTTTGTCTTCGTCAACAACGATAGACGCCACATCAGCCGGTGCCATTGCGTTGATTACGAACTGCGCCGGATTGTCGTCCCACAGAACGATATCAATACGCTCGCCGCCCAGTTCGGTAGAAACCGCCTGAACACGTGCGCCACGCATACCGACGCAAGCACCGACCGGGTCGATACGCTTGTCGTTGGTTTTCACCGCAATTTTCGCACGGGAGCCCGGATCGCGGGCCGCCGCTTTGATTTCGATAACTTCTTCGCCGATTTCCGGCACTTCGATACGGAACAGTTCAACCAGCATTTCTGGTTTAGAACGCGTCACGAACAGCTGTGCACCGCGTGCTTCAGGACGTACGGCATACAGCACACCACGAATACGGTCGCCTGGGCGGAAGTTTTCACGCGGCAGCATGTCTTCACGCAGGATAACGGCTTCAGCGTTACCCGGCAGCCCTTCGGATTTGATCTCCAGAGAGATGTTATCGCGGTTCACTTTCTTCACCACGCCAGTGATGATTTCGCCTTCCTGATCGCGGAACTGATCGACAACCAGCGCGCGCTCGGCTTCGCGAACTTTCTGCACGATAACCTGCTTCGCGGTCTGGGTGGTGATACGGTCGAAGGTGACAGATTCAATCTGATCTTCAACGTAGTCACCCACGTTCAGACTTTCGTCTTCAAAACGCGCCGCTTCCAGCGTGATCTCTTTGGTCGGTTGGGTCACTTCTTCAACGATTACCCAACGACGGAATGTATCGAAGTCACCGCTTTTACGATCGATTTCTACGCGAACATCGATCTCTTGTTCGTATTTTTTCTTGGTTGCTGTAGCCAGTGCACTTTCCAGCGCTTCGAAAATCTTCTCACGCGGCAGTGATTTCTCGTTGGAGACGGCTTCAACAACAGCCAAAATTTCTTTGTTCATCGCGGGCTTTTCACCTCAATCCAGACTGTTAAAAGTGGGGAACCAGGTTCGCCTTCTGGATATTACTCAGCGCGAACACTTCATCTTTGCCTTCGACTGTCACCGTGATCATTTCACCATCAACGGCTTTGATAATTCCCTGCCATTTACGGCGGTTCTGTACGGCCATACGCAGAACGAGAGCCACTTCTTCACCGGTAAAGCGCACATAGTGCTCGGCCGTGAACATCGGACGATCGAGGCCAGGTGAGGAAACTTCCAGGTTGTACGCAACGGTAATCGGATCTTCAACATCAAGAACCGCACTCACCTGGTGGCTGACATCAGCACAATCATCAACATTGATGCCATCTTCACTATCAATATAGATGCGCAGCGTCGATGTGCGGCCGCGAACGAATTCGATGCCGACCAGTTCGTAGCCCAGTGCTTCGACCGGTGCAGTAATCATCTCTGTTAATTTTTGCTCTAATGTGGACAAGCCCACCCCCAAGACATAAAAAAAGGGCGTAAAGCCCAGTTATTCTGTAGTCAGATAACAAAAAACCCCGATAAATCGGGGCTTTAGATAACTGAACCCTATAGCCACAACTGTGGCCTGGAGCACTTTCCGAAAGAATTTTTTCAAATCCAGCTACGAAGGCTCTAAGTCTTCACAGTATATTTGAAAAAGAACTTTATAGGAAAGTGGTTGCGGGGGCCGGATTTGAACCGACGACCTTCGGGTTATGAGCCCGACGAGCTACCAGGCTGCTCCACCCCGCGCCTGAAACGTGGCAAATTCTACGCGTTTTGGACAGAATTTGCAAATAATGCTGGGATTTGGTACCGAAGACGGGACGTAAAATCGGCGTTTAGTATATTGATAGTTGACCCCACCTGTCAACCCAGCTTCTGCCAGACAGAACAGACCAAATTTTTTACAAAAAACGCACGAGTCTCTTTCGGTCTTCGACAAAAGATGATTAAATGAATACTCACTTATTTTGCATAAAAATGCACAAGAGAGCGAAAGCGGTCTCTAATCAGTCAATCAAGCAGGGTTTTATTCTATGACGACGATTCTCAAGCATCTTCCGGTAGGACAACGTATTGGCATCGCTTTCTCAGGCGGCCTGGATACCAGCGCTGCACTGCTGTGGATGCGCCAGAAGGGAGCGGTTCCGTATGCATATACTGCGAACCTGGGTCAGCCGGACGAGGAAGATTATGACGCGATCCCTCGTCGTGCCATGGAGTATGGCGCAGAGAACGCACGTCTGATTGACTGCCGTAAGCAACTGGTCGCTGAAGGCATTGCCGCTATCCAGTGCGGTGCTTTTCATAACACTACCGGCGGCCTGACCTATTTTAATACCACTCCGCTGGGTCGTGCTGTCACCGGCACCATGCTGGTCGCCGCCATGAAAGAAGATGGCGTGAACATCTGGGGTGATGGCAGTACCTATAAAGGCAACGATATTGAACGTTTCTATCGTTACGGTCTGCTGACCAACGCCGAGTTGCAGATCTACAAACCGTGGCTGGATACCGACTTCATCGACGAACTGGGTGGCCGTCATGAAATGTCTGAGTTTATGATTGCCTGCGGCTTTGACTATAAGATGTCCGTTGAGAAAGCCTACTCAACCGACTCCAACATGCTGGGTGCGACGCACGAAGCGAAAGACCTGGAATTCCTGAACTCCAGCGTAAAAATTGTTAACCCGATCATGGGCGTAAAATTCTGGGATGAGAACGTGAAGATCCCGGCGGAAGAAGTGACCGTGCGTTTCGAACGCGGTCATCCGGTTGCCCTGAACGGTAAAACCTTCTCAGACGATGTTGAACTGATGCTGGAAGCAAACCGCATCGGCGGTCGTCACGGTCTGGGTATGAGCGATCAGATCGAAAACCGTATCATCGAAGCGAAAAGCCGTGGCATTTACGAAGCTCCGGGGATGGCGCTGCTGCACATCGCTTACGAGCGTTTGCTGACCGGTATTCACAACGAAGACACCATTGAGCAGTATCACGCTCATGGCCGTCAGCTGGGCAAACTGCTGTATCAGGGTCGCTGGTTTGATCCACAAGCGCTGATGCTGCGTGACGCCCTGCAACGTTGGGTGGCGAGCGCAATCACCGGCGAAGTGACGCTGGAACTGCGTCGCGGCAATGATTACTCCATCCTCAATACCGTGTCTGACAACCTGACCTATAAAGCAGAGCGTCTGACCATGGAGAAAGGTGAGTCAGTATTCTCTCCGGACGATCGTATTGGCCAGCTGACCATGCGTAACCTGGACATCACCGATACCCGTGAGAAGCTGTTCAACTATGTTGAGAATGGCCTGCTCTCCGCGAATTCCGGTAATGGTCTGCCGCAGGTTGAGAACCTGGAACACAGCGATAAGAAGTAATCGACAGCAAGACATGCAAAAGGCGCCCAATAGGCGCCTTTTTTGTGGTCTTCGTAGGCCCGGTAAGCGCAGCGCCACCGGGCAAAACGGCGGGCGGCGCTGCGCTTACCCGCCCTACAATAGATCGGAAACACAGAATGTACAGACGAAAAAAAAGACGTCTTGCGACGTCTTTCTTCTGGAATATTGGTACCGAGGATGGGACTCGAACCCACAAGCCCGTTAGGGCACTACCACCTCAAGGTAGCGTGTCTACCAATTCCACCACCTCGGTACTGAATACTTACTGCGGGATATCGCTGGTTGGCTTAGCCGGTGCAGCTGGCTGAGTTTGCTCAGTTTTTGCTGGCGCGCTCAGATTTTCCCACTCGCTTCCTTTACTGGTCTTGTTGCTGTTGATATTGCCCAGCACCAGACTGATGATGAAGAACAGCGTAGCCAGAATCGCCGTCGTACGGGTCATGAAGTTCGCAGAACCACTTGAACCGAACAGCGTACCGGAAGCGCCTGCTCCGAAGGAGGCTCCCATATCAGCGCCTTTACCTTGCTGCAGCATAATCAGCGCTACGAGAGCGATGGCTACAATAAGGAAAATAACTAAAAGAGCTTCGTACATAATCAACCTGTTCCTTGCGGATTTGCCGCATACCAATGCTTCGACCAATTAGCAGGATTTTGTTTCCCACTGAAGCGGGTGTGAATACTAACCAAAGCGAATCACCTTCGCAAGGGCATTTTCGAGGCATTGTATCAACTGCGGAAAAAAACAGCAAAAAGCCATTAATTGCTTAAAACAAAGGCGGCAAACGCCGCCTTTTTAAACACTTATTCTGAAAGATTATGCAGCTTTCACTGCATCCGCAATGCGGTGCGCAAATTCAGTTACCTGCGCTTCGTCTTCACCTTCCACCATCACGCGGATCAGCGGCTCGGTACCCGACTTACGCAGCAGGACGCGTCCACGGCTGCCAAGCGTCGCTTCCACCTCTGCCATCACCGCTTTCACGTTATCATTTTCCAGCGGGTCGCCTTTACCAGCGGTGAAACGCACGTTCACCAGGATCTGCGGGAACATTTTCATGCCGCTGCACAGATCGTGCAGGCTCATATGGTTACGCGCCATCGCGGCAACAACCTGAAGCGCCGCCACAATGCCGTCACCGGTGGTGGTTTTATCGAGCAGGATCACGTGGCCGGAGTTTTCCGCGCCAATGCGCCAGCCTTTTTCCTGAAGTTTTTCCAGCACGTAGCGGTCACCCACTTTCGCGCGAACAAACGGGATGCCCAGCTGTTTCAGCGCCAGCTCCAGACCCATATTGCTCATCAGCGTGCCCACCGCGCCACCGCGCAGTTGCCCCTGACGCAGGCCTTCACGCGCAATGATGTAGAGGATCTGATCGCCATCGACCTTGTTACCTTCGTGGTCAACCATGATCACACGATCGCCATCGCCATCCAGGGCAATACCCAGATCGGCTTTTTCAGCCAGTACACGCGCCTGCAAGGCACGCACGTCTGTCGCGCCGACTTCTTCATTGATGTTCAGACCGTCCGGCTCGCAGCCGATGGTGATCACTTTCGCACCCAGCTCGCGGAAAACATTCGGCGCAATGTGATAGGTCGCACCGTTTGCACAGTCCACCACAATTTTGAGGTGTGCCAGGCTCAGTTCATTCGGGAACGTGCCTTTGCAGAATTCAATGTAGCGGCCTGCGGCATCGACAATACGGTTGGCTTTACCCAGCTCAGCGGAGTCGACACAGGTGATCTCTTTCTCCATTTCCGCTTCAATCGCCTCTTCCACGTCATCCGGCAGTTTAGTGCCGTCGATGGAGAAGAATTTGATACCGTTGTCATAGAACGGATTATGAGAAGCTGAAATGACGATGCCCGCTTCCGCACGGAAGGTACGAGTCAGATAGGCAACAGCAGGGGTCGGCATTGGCCCCGTAAAGGAAGCTGAAAGCCCCGCCGCCGCCAGCCCGGCTTCCAGCGCGGACTCCAGCATATAACCCGAAATACGGGTATCTTTACCAATAATGATCTTACGGGAGCCATGACGCGCCAGTACCTTACCCGCCGCCCAACCCAGCTTCAGGACAAAGTCAGGGGTAATTGGCGCATCGCCTACGCGCCCACGGATGCCATCGGTACCAAAATATTTACGATTACTCATAGCGTTTGTTTTCCTTCGCTGCCAGTGTGGCTTCCACCACACGCATGGCTTCTACTGTTTCTTTTACGTCATGGACGCGAATGATGTGTGCACCTTGCATCGCGGCAATCACCGCGCAGGCCAGACTGCCGCTCAGACGTTCGTTCGGCCCGACATTCAACAACTGACCAATCATCGATTTTCTCGACATTCCCACCAGCAGTGGCAGGCCGAACTGATGAAACTCTGATAAGCGCGCAAGCAACGCGTAATTGTGTGAGAGATTTTTACCGAAACCGAAGCCCGGGTCGAGCAGCAATTTCTCTTTTGCGATACCCGCACGTTCACAGCGTTCGATATGCTCAATAAAGAAGCGGGTGACGTCGGCAAACACATCTTCATATTTTGGCGCCTCCTGCATTGTCTTAGGCTGGCCCTGCATATGCATCAGACACACCGGTAGCCCGGTTTCAGCGGCGGCTTCAATTGCGCCCGGCTCGGTCAGCGAGCGGATATCATTGATAATGTGAGCGCCCACTCTCGCCACTTCACGGATCACTTCGGGTTTGGAGGTATCAACGGAGATCCACACTTCAAAGCGCCGGGCGATAGCCTCCACCACCGGCACCACGCGCGCCAGCTCTTCTTCCACCGAAACCTCCGCCGCGCCAGGCCGCGTTGACTCCCCTCCAACGTCAATGATGGTGGCACCCGCGTTGATCATTAAATTCGCGTGTTTAACCGCGTCGATAAGCGAGTTATGCGTGCCGCCGTCAGAGAAGGAATCAGGCGTGACATTCAGGATCCCCATCACATGCGGATGTGAAAGGTCGAGATGCGAGTCCTGGGCGAAGAGTTTCATGGCTAAATCCCTGTTATTTTCATGGTTATATAAAAAAGAAAAACCCCGGAGCACGCTCCAGGGTTTGATGTACAGACAAACGCTTCAACAGCAGTGACTTACTTGTCGCCCAACTGCTCTGACATGGTGTTGCCCGGGTTTGGCGTACGCGGTTCATCGACCGGACGCGGTGCACGCGGGGTGCCATTGTTGTCAGAATTGTTAGACGCGCCTGGGTCTTCCCAGCCTGCTGGCGGACGCACTTCGCGGCGAGCCATCAGGTCGTCAATCTGCGGAGCATCGATGGTCTCATATTTCATGAGCGCATCTTTCATCGAATGCAGGATGTCCATATTGTCATTCAGGATCTGACGGGCGCGAGCGTAGTTACGCTCAATCAGCGCTTTCACTTCCTGGTCGATGATACGAGCCGTTTCATCGGACATATGTTTCGCTTTTGCCACGGAGCGGCCCAGGAATACTTCGCCCTCTTCTTCTGCATAGAGCAGCGGACCGAGTTTGTCGGAGAAGCCCCACTGGGTCACCATGTTACGTGCCAGGTTTGTCGCCACTTTAATATCGTTCGACGCACCGGTGGAAACATGTTCCGCACCGTAGATGATCTCTTCTGCCAGACGACCGCCGTACAGGGTTGAAATCTGACTTTCCAGCTTCTGACGGCTGGCGCTGATCGCGTCGCCTTCAGGCAGGAAGAAGGTCACACCCAACGCACGACCGCGTGGAATGATCGTCACCTTGTGTACCGGATCGTGTTCCGGCACCAGACGACCGATAATCGCGTGGCCCGCTTCGTGATATGCCGTGGACTCTTTCTGCGCTTCCGTCATCACCATGGAGCGACGTTCCGCACCCATCATGATTTTGTCTTTCGCTTTCTCAAATTCCACCATGGACACTACACGCTTGTTACCGCGAGCGGCAAACAGTGCTGCCTCGTTGACCAGGTTAGCCAGATCCGCACCGGAGAAGCCTGGAGTACCACGCGCGATGATTGCCGCGTCGATATCTGGCGCCAGCGGTACGCGACGCATATGCACTTTCAGGATCTGTTCACGACCACGAACATCCGGCAGACCGACCACAACCTGACGGTCGAAACGGCCTGGACGCAGCAGCGCAGGGTCGAGTACGTCTGGACGGTTAGTTGCCGCGATAACGATGATACCTTCGTTACCTTCAAAGCCGTCCATTTCAACCAGCATCTGGTTCAGGGTCTGCTCACGTTCATCGTGACCACCGCCCAGGCCTGCGCCACGCTGGCGGCCAACGGCGTCGATTTCATCGATGAAGATGATGCACGGTGCTGCCTTCTTAGCCTGCTCGAACATGTCACGCACACGAGATGCACCGACACCGACGAACATTTCAACGAAGTCAGAACCTGAAATAGTAAAGAACGGGACCTTCGCTTCACCCGCGATGGCTTTTGCCAGCAGGGTTTTACCGGTACCCGGAGGGCCGACCATCAGGACGCCTTTCGGGATCTTACCGCCCAGTTTCTGGAAACGGCTCGGCTCGCGCAGGTATTCAACCAGTTCACCCACCTCTTCTTTTGCTTCGTCACAACCTGCTACGTCAGCAAAGGTGGTCTTGATCTGGTCTTCCGTCAGCATACGCGCCTTGCTCTTACCGAACGACATGGCACCTTTGCCACCACCGCCCTGCATCTGGCGCATAAAGAAGATCCAGACACCGATAAGAAGCAGCATCGGGAACCAGGAAATGAAGATAGAAGCCAACAGGCTTGGTTCTTCTGGCGGCTCGCCTACCACTTTGACGTTTTTGGTCAGAAGGTTATCAAGCAGCTTAGGATCGTTCACCGGGATGTAAGTCGTGTAACGGTTACTATCTTTCTTGGTAACGTTGATCTCACGTCCGTTGATACGCGCTTCGCGAACCTGGTCCTGATTGACCTCTTGCAGGAAGGTAGAATAATCCACCTTGCGGCCATTCGACTCGCTGGGCCCAAAGCTCTGGAAAACTGACATCAGCACAACGGCAATGACCAGCCAGAGTATTAGGTTTTTCGCCATGTCACTCAAGGGATTAACCTCATATTACAACTGTGTTAAAAACAGCGTCAGGATACTCTATATCCAGTTTCATTCAAACTTTCGCCTGAAATCTACCGGTTATCATTTTCGCCCGGTCGCTACAATATACACTTCACGGGAACGGGCCCGGGAAGAGTCCGGCTTACGAACTTTGACCTTCGCAAACAGGGAGCGAATTTCCTTAAGATACTCCTCGAAACCTTCGCCCTGAAACACCTTCACAACAAAACTACCACCAGGCGCTAGTACATCACGACACATTTCTAACGCTAGTTCCACCAGATACATGGCGCGGGGGATATCCACCGCCGGTGTTCCACACATATTTGGTGCCATATCCGACATGACAACCTGGACCTTACTGTCACCTACACGATCAAGTAATGCTTTAAGCACTAATTCATCACGAAAGTCGCCCTGAAGGAAGTCGACACCGACGATGGGATCCATTGGTAAAAGATCGCATGCGATGATACGGCCCGTTCCGCCGATCTGCGTAACCGCATACTGGGACCATCCGCCAGGTGCCGCACCGAGGTCGACCACCGTCATTCCCGGTTTAAAAAGTTTGTCACTTTGCTGTATTTCATCAAGTTTAAACCAGGCGCGGGAACGTAACCCCTTTTTCTGCGCCTGTTGAACATATTTATCGCTAAAGTGTTCCTGAAGCCAGCGGCTGGAGCTGGCAGAACGCTTTTTACCTGTCATTTAACATTTCCGTCCTGGTTCATCGTTACTTGCCTGTGACGTAAATTTCTACGCAGCTATTTGGCGATATTAGGGAGATGGCGGTAGAATGAACCGTTTTCAATCCCAACGTAAGCAAAAATATACGATGAATCTGAGTACTAAACAAAAACAGCACCTTAAAGGTCTGGCACATCCGCTCAAGCCTGTAGTGATGCTTGGCAACAATGGTTTGACCGAAGGGGTGCTTGCCGAGATTGAACAAGCGCTGGAACACCACGAGCTGATCAAGGTGAAAATCGCCTCTGAAGACAGAGACACTAAAAACCTGATCGTGGAAGCCATCGTGCGCGAAACCGGCGCCTGTAATGTACAGGTCATCGGTAAAACGCTGGTGCTCTATCGCCCATCTAAAGAGCGCAAAATCTCGCTGCCACGTTAAGGATATCCTGAATCAAACACATTTTCTGTGTGAAACGAGGGATTTCTTTCAGCAGGCGAGCAAAATGCCATGCTCCTTGAGTTGATAAAAGGCCGCTATGCGGCCTTTTTCTTTTCTTTACAATGTATCAACATCTTAGAAGAGAAGCGAATTACAGGTATTCAACCTTAATAATTTCGTATTCCACTTCGCCACCCGGGGTGCGGATAGTCACAACATCATCCTGCTCTTTGCCAATCAGGCCGCGAGCAATCGGGGAGTTCACCGAAATCAGGTTCTGTTTGAAGTCCGCTTCATCATCACCCACGATGCGATAGGTTTGCTCTTCGTCGTTGTCCAGATTCAGGACGGTGACGGTAGAGCCGAAGATCACGCGACCGTTGTTTGGCATTTTAGTGATATCGATAACCTGCGCGTTGGACAGTTTCGCTTCGATATCTTTGATGCGCCCCTCGCAGAAACCCTGCTGCTCACGCGCCGCGTGGTATTCAGCATTCTCTTTCAGGTCGCCATGCTCACGCGCATCCGCGATAGCGGCGATGATTTCAGGGCGACGTACGGATTTCAGAAAATCCAGCTCTTCGCGCAGTTTTTCGGCACCACGTAAGGTCATCGGAATAGCTTGCATTTGTTATACCTCTTAAACATTCCTGTTGGGAGCAGTGTTCCCTGCTCCAGCCCACCTGAACAGGCCAGAAGCAAAAAGAAAACCGACCCGGGAGCAACGCCCCAGGTCAGCAGCAATTTTTCAATTTGATACGCATTTTACCGCGAAGTTCACTATGGGTCATCGTTTACTTTACAGTGCCATGCACCGTAGTATGACGGTTTGTTTTCGGGTTGTTAGCGCGAGATTATGCGATTTTCCAGTTTTATCATCGGATTGACTACCAGTATAACGTTCACCGTTCAGGCCGCGAATGTTGATGAGTACATTAATCAACTGCCCGCCGGCGCGAACCTTGCCCTGATGGTGCAGAAGGTTGGCGCGCAGGCTCCCGAGATTGACTATCACAGTCAACAGATGGCGCTGCCTGCCAGTACCCAGAAGGTGATCACTGCCCTCGCCGCCCTGCTCCAGCTCGGGCCTGACTTCCGTTTTACTACCACCCTTGAAACCAGAGGTAACGTTGAGGGTGGCGAACTGAAAGGCGATCTTATCGCCCGTTTTGGTGGCGATCCCACCTTTAAGCGCCAGGATGTCCGCAACATGGTGGCGGTACTGAAAAAATCCGGCGTAACAAAAATTGATGGCAACGTGCTGATCGACACCTCCATTTTCGCCAGCCACGATAAAGCGCCTGGCTGGCCATGGAACGACATGACGCAGTGCTTTAGCGCCCCGCCAGCCGCCGCCATCGTTGACCGTAACTGCTTCTCCGTATCGCTTTACAGCGCGCCAAAACCCAATGACTTAGCGTTTATCCGCGTGGCGTCTTACTACCCGGTCACGATGTTCAGCCAGGTGCGGACGCTGGCGAAAGGCTCCCCGGAGGCACAGTATTGTGAGCTCGACGTGGTACCGGGCGATCTCAACCGCTATACGCTCACCGGCTGCCTGACCCAGCGGGCCGATCCCCTCCCGCTGGCCTTTGCCATTCAGGATGGCGCAGGCTATGCCGGTGCCATTTTTAAAGATGAACTGAAGCAGGCGGGCATAACCTACACCGGAACGCTGCTGCGCCAGACGCAGGTGAATGAACCAGGCACGGTGATTGCCAGCAAACAGTCCGCGCCACTGCATGATTTGCTTAAGATTATGCTGAAAAAGTCGGATAACATGATTGCCGACACGGTGTTCCGTATGATCGGGCACGCGCGCTTTGGTGTGCCAGGAACCTGGCGGGCCGGTTCTGATGCCGTACGTCAGATCCTGCGCCAGCAGGCGGGTATCGATCTGGGCAATACGATCGCTGTCGACGGTTCCGGTTTATCGCGCCATAACCTGATCTCACCGGCCACCATGATGCAGGTGTTGCAGTACATCGCTCAGCATGACGCTGAGCTAAACTTTATTACAATGCTGCCGCTCGCCGGACACGATGGGTCACTTCAGTACCGTGCGGGCCTTCACGCTGCAGGCGTGGATGGCAAAGTGTCAGCCAAAACGGGTTCCCTGCAAGGCGTTTACAACCTTGCCGGTTTTATCACGACAGCCAGCGGGCAACGCATGGCCTTTGTGCAGTATCTTTCCGGCTATGCCGTCGAACCGGCTGACCAGCGCAATCGTCGTATTCCACTGGTGCGTTTCGAAAGCAGGCTCTATAAGGACATCTACCAGAATAACTAGCGATGAAACTACTGATAGTTGAAGACGATCTGTTATTACAGGAAGGGTTAGCGCTGGCACTGGGGAATGAGGGCTACGCCCTGGATTGTGCCGCCACGGCGGCTGAAGCAGATGCCTTGATCCAGAGCGGAGAATACAGCCTTGTGATCCTGGATTTGGGACTGCCGGATAAAGACGGCGCGACGCTGCTCTGCCAGTGGCGTCGTCGCGGAGTGGAGAATCCCGTATTGATTCTCACCGCCCGCGATGCCATTGAAGACAGAATTAACGGGCTGGATTCTGGCGCTGACGATTATCTGGTAAAACCCTTCGCCCTTGCCGAGCTACAGGCTCGCGTACGGGCGTTAATCCGCCGCTATCAGGGCCACAGCGACAACATGCTGACGGACGGGGATATCACCCTCAATCTGCAAACTCAGCAGGTGCTGCGCCAGTCTCAGCCTGTGGAAGTGACCCCAAAAGAGTTCGCTCTGCTGACGCGTCTGATCATGCGCAGCGGGCAGACCGTGCACCGTGAAACGCTGCAACAGGACATCTACTCCTGGCAGGACGATCCAGGATCAAACACGCTTGAAGTTCACATTCATAATCTGCGCCGCAAGCTCGGTAAAGATCGCATCAAAACCGTACGTGGCGTGGGTTACCGTCTGGAGAGCCAGAAATGAACAGTATGCGCCGGCGATTAATGGTGTTGCTGGCGGTTATACTGCTATTTTTTCAACTGGTTAGCGTAGTCTGGCTGTGGCATGAGAGCCGCGAGCAAATCGGTTTTCTGGTGAACGAAACGTTGTCTGCGAAAGCGCGCAACAAGCATGTCGAAAAAGAGATCCGCGAAGCCATTGCCTCCCTGCTGGTTCCTTCTCTGGTGATGGTCGGTTTTACCCTGTTCTTCTCATTCTGGGCCGTCACCTGGATCACCCGACCACTCAACAAACTTCGCGTCAGCCTTGCGAACCGTTCGGCGGATAATCTGACTCCCCTGCCGATGTATTCTGATATGGAAGAGATAGGCGCAGTAACCACGTCCCTCAACCAACTCCTCGCCCGGCTGGACCACACTATTCAACAGGAACGCCTGTTTACCGCCGATGCGGCACACGAGTTACGTACGCCGCTTGCGGGGATCAGGCTTCATCTGGAACTGATGGCTCAGTCCGGTTCCCCGCAGGCCACGCCACTGATAAACCGGATCGATCAGTTGATGCACACGGTGGAACAGCTGCTGATGCTGGCGCGTGCCGGACAGGCGATGGCCAGCGGCCATTACGATACCGTGAACTGGACTGAGACGATCATTGCTCCGCTTAGCCTGGAGCATGAAGCCAAAGAGCATACGGTGATATGGCCGGCCCACAGCGCGCTGACGGTTCAGGGGGACGCCGTCCTGTTACGTCTGATGCTAAGGAACCTTCTGGAGAATGCCGCCCGCTACAGCCCGGCAGGCACAACCATTGAAGTGGCATTAACAGCGACGGAGAGCGGTACCCGGGTGAGCGTTATCGATCAGGGGCCGGGTATTGATGAGGCACACCGCCAGTCGATCACCGAACCTTTCCGACGTCTCGACCAGCGCTACGGCGGCAGCGGCCTTGGGCTGAGCATCGTACAGCGTATCGTACAGCTCCATCATGGCAATTTAACGCTGGAGAACGGCGCTGCGGGCGGCCTCATCGCCAGCTGTTGGTTACCGGCGAAAATAGGATAAAAAAAAGCCCCGTTAAGGGGCTTTATACTGAGGTTAGTGCTTGTAGATGAACTCGACGCCTTCTTCGTCGTCTTCATCCCAGTCATCGTCCCAGTCTTCATCATCTTCATCCGCTTCCAGCTCTTCGAGCTGCTGGCGGTGGTAGTCATCCCACATGAATTCAACTTTTTCAGGCTGTTTTGCCTCTTCTGCCTGAACAACCGGATTCTCGATGATAAAGGTCATCACATCCCAGCAGAGATCTTTCACGCCAACCTGGCTGGCGGCAGAGATCAGGTAGTACTTATCTTCCCAACCCATCGCTTCGGCAATCGCTTTAGCTTTCGCTTCAGCTTCCGCTTTGTCCATCAGGTCGATCTTGTTAAATACCAGCCAGCGCGGTTTTTGCGCCAGTTTTTCACTGTATTTCTCCAGCTCACCGATAATGATACGGGCGTTTTCAACCGGATCGGAACCGTCGATTGGATCGATGTCGATGAGGTGCAACAGTACGCGACAACGCTCAAGGTGCTTCAGGAAGCGAATCCCCAGACCGGCGCCTTCTGCTGCCCCTTCAATCAGACCCGGGATGTCAGCGACCACGAAGCTCTTCTCGTTATCCATACGGACAACGCCCAGGCTCGGTACCAGTGTCGTAAACGGATAATCTGCCACTTTTGGTTTCGCCGCAGAGACCGCACGGATAAACGTCGATTTACCGGCGTTTGGCATACCCAGCATCCCCACATCCGCCAGCAGCATCAGTTCCAGTTGCAGGTCGCGCTTATCACCCGGGGTACCCATGGTTTTCTGACGCGGGGTACGGTTAACGGAAGATTTGAAACGGCTGTTACCCAGACCGTGCCAGCCGCCTTTCGCCACCATCAGGCGCTGACCGTGTTTGGTCATATCACCCATGGTTTCGCCCGTGCCCTGATCGATGACACGCGTACCTACCGGCACTTTGATCGTCACGTCTTTACCGCGTTTACCGGTACAGTCGCGGCTCTGGCCATTCTGCCCACGTTCGGCGCGGAAAGATTTTTCGAAACGGTAGTCGATCAGCGTGTTGAGGTTTTCATCCGCCTCCAGCCACACGTCGCCACCGTCCCCACCGTCACCGCCGTCAGGACCGCCACGTGGAATATATTTTTCACGGCGGAAGCTTACACAACCGTTACCGCCATCACCTGCCACGACCAGAATCGTCGCTTCATCAACAAACTTCATTTTACTCTCCGTAACTCATTCGCCTGAGCGGGGGACTATTACAACCGCTTCATTTTTGCGCCAACGCCCCCAGAGACGATGACCAATGGCGGAATACATCGCGCCCGCAACCACGACAAACGCACCGAGATAACCCAACAGGTTGAGCATCGGCTTGACGAAGACATCGGGCCAGGCCATTGATAACAAATCTGAAAATAACAGCGTAAACAGCGGGGTAAGCGTGATTAAGGCGCTCACCTGTGCTGCCTGCCAGCGCGCCATGGCTTCAGCCAGCGCGCCATAACCGACCAGCGTGTTCAGCCCACAAAAAATGAGGCACGCCAGTTGCCAGTCGCTGAGCTGGGTAATCACCCCCGGCTTAGCTAACGGCAATAATGCCAGTGTACACAAAGTGTACAGCAAAAAGAGGATCTGCTGTGAGGCAAGACGACGCAATAACACCTTTTGCGCGACGCCATAACTCACCCAGACCGTTGCTGCACCCACCCCAAAAATGACACCCCAGGTGTAATCCGTCAGGCGGGTAAAAATCTCGATCAGACTGGTGTTAAAGAACATCACCAGACCGCAAAGCAACATGCTTGCCCCGATGATCTGCGTACCGCGCATCTTCTCCTTGAGGATGAATACGCTGGCGACCATCATGCCGACCGGTGATAGCTGACCAATCACCTGCGACGCTGTAGGGCTAAGATATTGCAGGGAAGAGCTGAACAGAATGAAGTTACCGAACAGACCGCTCGTCGCGATAGCCAGTAACACCAGCCAGCGCGGTTTTCGGAAGATGCGCAGCGGTGGCAGCTTACCTTTGACGGCCAGAATGGCGCCCAGGCCTATACTTGCCATCAGGAAGCGATAAAACACCACCGTGGGCGGTTCCATCACTTCCAGTACCTGCTTCATTGCAATTGGCAGTGCACCCCAGCACATCGCGGTAGTGAGCGCCAAAAGAATACCAATGCCGGCCTGCTGCTTCATGCCCGTTTTCCCTACAGAAAATTTTCCGGGTTTCCAATGTAAAAAGCCCCGCAACACGTTGCGGGGCTTTAATCCGTTACCGGACCGAGAAAACCTTACTCAGCAACGATGCTGATGTATTTACGGTTGTTCGGGCCTTTAACTTCAAATTTCACTTTACCGTCTGCTTTAGCAAACAGAGTGTGGTCACGACCGCAACCTACGTTGGTACCCGCGTGGAACTTGGTGCCACGCTGACGAACGATGATGCTACCCGCCAGAACGGATTCGCCACCGAAACGCTTAACGCCCAGGCGTTTAGCTTCTGAATCGCGACCGTTACGTGTGGAGCCGCCAGCCTTTTTATGTGCCATTTAAATCTCTCCTCAGGTCTTAGGCGCTGATGCCAGTAATTTTCACATCAGTGAACCACTGACGGTGGCCCTGCTGCTTACGATAGTGTTTACGACGACGAAACTTAACGATTTTAACTTTCTCGCCACGACCGTGAGCAACAACTTCAGCTTTGATAACGCCGCCATCAACGAAAGGAACGCCGATTTTGACTTCTTCACCGTTTGCGATCATCAGAACTTCAGCGAACTCAACAGATTCGCCAGTTGCGATGTCCAGCTTTTCCAGGCGAACGGTCTGACCTTCGCTTACTCGGTGTTGTTTACCACCACTTTGGAAAACCGCGTACATATAAACTCCGCTTCCGCGCACATCCTCGTATGATTCAGAGTGCGCTATAAATATTCACAATAGGGCGCGAATATTACGCAAAACGCGAGCCTTTGACAAGTGCTACCATCAATACATGAAGAAAAAAAACACAACACGTACGGTAACGTTTATCTGAGCCATTTTTTCAGTACAATCAGCAATACTATTTATAAACCGAAACCCTTTGTGTACCCATCTCGTGTGGGATAAACAGGATAAAAAGCCCGGCTTTTGCGATGAATTTAGAAAAAATCAATGAGTTAACCGCGCAAGATATGGCGGGTGTGAATGCAGCAATCCTGGAGCAACTCAACTCTGACGTTCAGCTGATCAATCAGTTGGGCTATTACATCGTCAGCGGCGGCGGTAAACGTATTCGTCCGATGATTGCCATTCTGGCCGCACGCGCGGTTGGCTATCAAGGAAATGCCCACGTCACGATCGCGGCGCTGATCGAATTTATCCACACCGCCACCCTGCTTCATGACGATGTTGTGGATGAATCAGACATGCGTCGTGGCAAAGCCACCGCCAATGCCGCGTTTGGTAATGCGGCAAGCGTTCTGGTAGGGGATTTTATCTATACCCGAGCCTTCCAGATGATGACCAGCCTTGGCTCGCTGAAGGTGCTGGAAGTGATGTCAGAAGCCGTAAACGTTATCGCTGAAGGCGAAGTCCTACAGTTGATGAACGTCAACGACCCGGACATCACCGAAGAAAACTATATGCGGGTAATTTACAGCAAGACCGCACGTCTGTTTGAAGCCGCCGCGCAGTGCTCCGGCATTCTGGCAGGCTGTAGCGAAGCTCAGGAAAAAGGGCTTCAGGACTACGGCCGTTACCTCGGCACCGCGTTCCAGCTGATTGATGATTTGCTGGACTACAGCGCGGATGGCGAAACGCTCGGTAAAAACGTTGGCGATGACCTGAACGAAGGCAAGCCAACGCTGCCGCTGCTCCACGCGATGCGCAATGGCACACCAGAGCAGGCGAAAATGATCCGGGAGGCTATCGAGCAGGGAAATGGTCGCCATCTTCTGGAACCGGTACTGGAAACAATGGCCATCTGTGGTTCCCTTGAATGGACGCGTCAGCGTGCTGAAGAAGAAGCAGACAAAGCCATCGCCGCAATTCAGGTCATTCCCGACAGCCCATGGCGTGATGCGCTAATCGGCCTCGCGCACATCGCCGTCCAGCGCGACCGTTAATCCCCTCCTCATCTCCCTGCGATCTCGTAGGGAGGTTCCAGTACGCACCAATAAATTACATTTACGCGTAAGCTCATCAGGTTACAGGCCGTATGTATAAAGCCGTGCCTTATTCTGAATATTGCTTCTCGTAACATGAACTTTTTAGAACAGATGTTCGAAGTGAGTATAGTAATGCTGTCTTTTCACACGAAACGACGTGGACGATAACGAATACAAGGACAGCATTATGGATACAAAATTCATCGACTGGCATTCTGCTGACATTATTGCGGCACTGCGTAAAAAAGGGACATCGCTGGCTGCCGAATCACGTCGTCATGGGCTGAGCTCGTCGACGCTGGCAAACGCCCTGACCCGCCCATGGCCGAAGGGGGAACTGATTATTGCGACGGCGCTGGATACGCATCCGTGGGTGATATGGCCGTCACGCTATCACGATCCCATTACCCATGAATTTATCGACAGAACGCGCATGATGCGCCAGAGCAAAGCGAAGAAAGCACATCAGGACTGATGCACCCGGATTTACAGGAACAGCAATCCCCCGGCCTGTTCTGGCAGGGGGGTGCCGGAACGATTACTCGCCCTTCACACGCTCGATATTCGCACCCAGCGCGCGCAGTTTGTCTTCAATACGCTCGTAACCACGATCGATGTGGTAGATACGATCGACAACGGTAGTCCCTTCCGCAATACAACCTGCCAGTACGAGGCTCGCAGACGCGCGCAGATCGGTCGCCATCACCTGCGCACCGGACAGTTTTTCAACGCCGTGGCAAATGACCGTGTTGCTTTCAATCTCAGCATGCGCACCCATACGGATCAGTTCAGGTACGTGCATGAAACGGTTTTCGAAGATAGTTTCCGTGATGAAGCCTGTGCCTTCGGCCACCAGGTTCAACAGGGTGAACTGTGCCTGCATATCCGTCGGGAATGCCGGATGTGGCGCAGTGCGCACGTTAACGGCTTTAGGACGCTGCCCGTGCATATCGAGGCTGATCCAGTCTTCACCAATTTCAATGTCCGCACCCGCATCGCGCAGTTTCGCCAGCACCGCATCCAGGGTATCCGGTTGTGCGTTACGACAAACAATCTTACCGCCAGAAATGGCAGCCGCTACCAGGAAAGTACCGGTTTCGATACGGTCTGGCAGTACGCGGTACACACCACCACCCAGACGTTCAACGCCTTCGATGGTGATACGGTCTGTGCCCTGCCCGCTGATCTTCGCCCCCAGCGCGACCAGGAAGTTCGCGGTATCCACGATTTCCGGCTCTCGGGCGGCGTTTTCGATGATGGTAGTGCCTTCTGCCAGCGTAGCAGCCGACATGATGGTTACCGTTGCGCCCACGCTCACTTTGTCCATGACAATGTGCGCGCCTTTCAGGCGACCATTGACGGACGCTTTAACGTACCCCTCTTCCAGCTTGATCTCCGCGCCCAGCTTTTCCAGACCGAAGATATGCAGGTCGACTGGACGGGCGCCGATAGCGCATCCGCCCGGCAGTGAAACCTGTCCCTGACCGAAACGCGCAACCAGCGGGCCAAGCGCCCAGATGGAAGCACGCATGGTTTTCACCAGCTCATACGGCGCTGAGAAGTTGTTCACGTTGCTGGCATCGATCCAGACGGAACCGTTACGCTCCACTTTGGTGCCCAACTGGCCGAGCAACTTCATGGTCGTGTCGATATCTTTCAGCTTCGGTACGTTCTGGATCTCTACCGGCTCTTCTGCGAGCAGCGCAGCGAAAAGAATGGGCAGCGCGGCGTTTTTAGCGCCAGAAATTGTGACTTCGCCCTGGAGACGCGTGGGTCCCTGTACACGAAATTTATCCATCGTTTGCTCTCTTATAAATTCAACCGTGCTGCGGGCGCTTCGCCCTCAGCTCAAAAACCGTTTAGTTTGCGATCGCGTGCCCACTCCTGTGGGGTGAACGCTTTAATCGACAGGGCGTGGATGCGGTTATCCGCAATGTATTCCATCAGCGGCGCGTACACAGCCTGCTGTTTCTTCACGCGACTCATTCCGTCGAACATCTCACCCACAGCAATAACCTGGAAGTGACTGCCATCGCCAGAGACGTGGGCTTCCTGAAGGGAGAGTGCATTCATCAGCACTGTCTGGATTTCATTATTTTCCATGGGGTCTACATCATCTGATAGTGAAAACAAGCTCAACATCTTAGAGCAAAGTGGCGCGGTCTTAAACAAGCAAAAAGCCCCGACGCGTAAACTGTCGGGGCTTTCGGAAGTAACGTACTGAAAAAGTTAGCGAGGTAATACGTCTTCAGGCAAATTGTAAAGCTGTGCAAGGGTTACGACATTATCGCTTACCCCCGTCAGGGTGACGCTACTCCCCTGCTTTTTGCCCGTGGCCACCAGGTGCGCCAGCAGGGCGATACCGGCGGTATCTACCCGCGTGACGCCATGGAGATCAATCAACGTCACGCCCTGCATCGCGTTATGGCGAGCGTCCCACAGCGGGTTAAGCAGATCCTGATCCAGCTCTCCCGTCAGCGTCAACGTCTCGCCGTCACGCGCCCAGCTAAGCTGCTGTGACATTACTTCTTCTCGTCCAGGGTAATTTTCTGACGAGAGATGGACTGAAGCTGAGCCGTCAGGCCATCGATGCCTTTGGTGCGCAGCAGATCGCTCCACTCGTTCTGTTTAGTGGTGATCATGCTGACGCCTTCAGCGATCATGTCGTACGCCTGCCAGTTTCCGGTCTGGCTGTTTTTACGCCACTGGAAGTCCAGGCGTACCGGTGGACGACCGTTTGGATCGATAATCGTCACGCGGATAGGAATGATGGTGGCATCGCCCAGCGGCTGTTCAGGGGCAATCTGATAGGTCTGCCCGTGGTACATCGCCAGCGCCTGGCCGTAAGCCTGTTTCAGGTATTCACGGAACGCCGCAAAGTAAGCCTCGCGCTGCGCCGGGGTCGCGTCTTTGTAGTAACGGCCCAGCACCAGTGCGCCCGCGTACTTGATCTGCACATACGGCAGCAGCTCCTGATCCACCACATCGCGCAGATAATCAGGGTTAGAACGGATTTTGGGCTGTTCGTTTTTAAGACGGTCGAAGGTTTTCTTCGCGGCCTCATCCATCAGTTTGTACGGGTTACTCTGATCCGCAGCGTGCGCCGCGGTTAGAGGGGCAATGACCAGCATGGCAACCATTAACAGTCGTTTAAACATGAATGACTTCTCCTGAAATTAATTCGTCGCGCCTGGCGTCGGTTCGACGTTGGTGTGGTCTTCACTCTGCGCAGGGGCATCGTCAGACTTTTTATCATCCCCTTTACTGTTGTAAAGGAACTGACCAATCATATCTTCCAGCACCATCGCTGACTTGGTATCCTGGATTACGCTACCGTCTTTAAGGATAGACGTTCCCAGCTCAGGATCTTCAAAACCAACGTTAAGGGCCAGATATTGCTCCCCCAGCAGGCCAGAGGTGCGGATAGAGAGCGAGCTGGTGTCCGGAATGTGGTTATAGCGTTCTTCGATATCCATTGCGACGCGCGGCAGATAGGTTTTCTCATCAAGCGTAATGTCAGCGACACGTCCAATAACGACGCCACCAATACGGACCGGTGAGCGCGCCTTCAGGCCGCCGATATTATCGAAAGTCGCGTAGACGCGATACGTCGGCTCGGTGCGAACAGAGGTGATGTCCGCCGCGCGCAGGCAGATAAACAGCGCGGCCAGCAGCGCCAGAAGCAAAAACACGCCAACCCAAATTTCATTTTTTCTCGTTTGCATGAACTCAATTCCCAAACATCAGTGCGGTGAGCACAAAATCCAGACCTAAAACGGCCAGCGACGAATGTACGACAGTACGCGTCGTTGCACGGCTAATGCCCGCCGACGTCGGAATGGCATCGTAACCATTAAACAACGCAATCCAGGTAACCGTCACAGCGAAAACCACGCTCTTGATCAGACAGTTCACCAGATCCATCCGCAGATCGATGGCGTCCTGCATGGCAGACCAGAAGAACCCGGCATCAATGCCTTTCCAGTTGACGCCAACCAGCGCGCCTCCCCAGATACCTACCGCCACAAAGAGGATAGTCAGTAACGGCAAGGAGATAACCCCGGCCCAGAAGCGCGGCGAGATCACCCGGCGCAGCGGATCGACCGCCATCATCTCCATACTGGAGAGCTGCTCTGTGGCGCGCATCAGGCCAATTTCAGCCGTCAGCGCTGATCCGGCACGCCCGGCGAACAGCAGCGCTGCTACAACCGGCCCGAGTTCACGCAGCAGCGAGAGCGCCACCAGCATGCCAAGGCTGGTTTCCGCGCTGTAGGTTGTCAGCACCAGATACCCCTGCAACCCTAGCACCATGCCAATAAACAGACCCGACACGATGATGATAAGCATCGACAGCACGCCGACGTTATAAAGCTGCCGCACCAGTAACGGCGCATGCTTGCGGAACTCCGGTTTGCCAACCAGCGCGTTGAACAACATTAATCCGGCACGCCCGAACGTACTGATGGTTTTTAGGCCACGGTGTCCAAGACCCGCCAACGCATTTAACAGCATGAGTGGATTAACTCCCTATTCCCAGTAAATCGTCATGATAGTCGCCCGCCGGATAGCGGAAAGGCACCGGCCCATCTGCGATACCGTCCAGGAACTGCCGCACGCGCGGATCGCCATTCTCCTGCAACGCCTGAGCGCTGCCGTGGGCGACGATCTTTTTGTCAGCCACAATATAGGCATAATCAGCAATGCTCAGCACTTCCGGCACGTCGTGGGAAACCACCACGCAGGTGACGCCAAGGGCGCTGTTCAGCTCCGAGATTAACTTCACCAGCACGCCCATGGTGATAGGGTCCTGCCCGACGAACGGTTCATCGAACATGATTAAATCGGGTTCCAGGGCAATAGCACGCGCCAGCGCGGCGCGGCGCGCCATCCCACCCGAGAGTTCGGACGGCATAAGTTTCGCAGCCCCCCGCAACCCCACAGCTTCGAGCTTCATCATCACCGTGCTGTGCAACAGCGCAGGAGGAAGATGGGTGTGCTCACGCAGCGGATAGGCCACGTTGTCAAATACGTTCATATCGGTGAACAGCGCACCCGACTGAAAGAGCATGCTCATCCGTTTGCGAACCGTGTAGAGGCGCGAGCGAGACATCTCCGGGACGTTTTCACCGTCGAAGAGAATTTCGCCGCTATCAGGGGGGATTTGCCCGCCGATAAGACGCAGCAACGTCGTTTTACCGATCCCTGACGGCCCCATGATGGCGGTGATTTTACCGCGCGGCACGGTCAGCGAAATATCATCAAATATCACCCGGTTGCCGCGAGAAAAACTGACGCCCCGGACATCGACTATATTCGCCATCGTTTGGCTCATTTATGGTTCCTTACTTACCTTGCTTCACTGCTGGCATGAAGCGTAAATCAGCCCTAAACCCCGCATTTTTACAGAATATTCACTATTGGGGTTAGCGAAAGCTGGCATTTGTTTTACTTTTCCGGCGCATAAAGTCAAAATTAGGAATTCGTCACGTCTCAGACTTCATCTGGCGCTAAAATTCGTGCGCAGTGGACCAGCGAGTATACCTGAAGAAAGGACTTTTGATGCTTTTAGCAACAGCACTGTTAATAATTGGTTTACTGTTGGTGGTCTACAGTGCTGACCGTTTGGTCTTTGCCGCATCCATTCTCTGTCGACTCATTGGCATGCCGCCCATCATTATTGGGATGACGGTGGTCAGTGTAGGCACATCGCTTCCTGAAATCATCGTTTCTGTTTCAGCCTCGTTGCATGGCCAGGTCGACCTCGCTATTGGCACTGCGATTGGCTCTAACATCGTCAATATCTTGCTGATTTTAGGCTTAGCCGCATTACTGCATCCATTTCGCGTACATTCCGATGTTTTGCGTCGTGAATTGCCGCTAATGTTAGTCGTCAGTCTGCTGGCAGGCTATGTGCTTTATGACGGGGTGCTGAGCGTCGGTGACGGTATATTCCTGCTCGCCCTGGCCGTGATCTGGTTGCTTTACAGCGTGAAGATCGCACGTCTGGCGGAAAAACAGGGTAATGATAGCCTCACGCGTGAGCATCTCGCCGAACTACCACGGGAAGGGACCTTACCCGTCGCCCTGCTGTGGCTGGGCGTCGCGCTGATTATAATGCCAATGGCCACGCGGATGGTGGTCGATAACGCGACGGTGCTGGCGAACGCGTTTGCGATGAGCGAACTGACAATCGGTCTGACGGTCATCGCCATCGGCACCAGCCTGCCAGAGCTGGCTACCGCCATCGCCGGGGCGCGTAAAGGGGAAGATGATATCGCCATCGGCAATATCATTGGCTCGAATATTTTCAATATCGCGATCGTGACGGGGCTGCCGGCATTAATCTCACCGGGGCCGTTTAACCCTATGGTCTTCACGCGCGATTACGGTGTGATGCTACTGGTCAGCGTAATTTTCGCCCTGCTCTGCTGGCGGCGAAAAGAGCAGATCGGCAAAGGCGCGGGTGCGCTGCTGACGGGTGGATTTATCGTATGGCTGGCGATGCTGTACTGGCTCTCGCCACTTCTCTCTGGGTAAACGGAAACGCATTATGTCGCAAATAGAATTGCAGCCGGGTTTTGACTTTCAGAAAGCAGGCAAAGACGTTCTGGAGATTGAACGTGAAGGTCTGGCGCAGTTAGATCAGTACATTAATCAGGATTTTAGTCTGGCCTGTGAGAAGATGTTCTACTGCGCCGGTAAAGTCGTGGTGATGGGGATGGGCAAATCCGGCCATATCGGGCGCAAAATGGCGGCGACCTTTGCCAGTACCGGCACGTCGTCATTCTTCGTTCATCCCGGTGAAGCCGCGCACGGTGACCTCGGCATGGTTACGCCGCAGGACGTGGTTATTGCGCTGTCCAACTCCGGGGAATCGAATGAAATCCTGGCGTTGATCCCGGTGCTGAAGCGTCTGCACGTACCGCTGATTTGCATGACCAGCCGCCCGGAAAGCAGCATGGCGCGTGCGGCAGATATTCACCTGTGCGTGAAGGTGCCGAAAGAAGCCTGTCCGCTGGGGCTGGCGCCGACCTCCAGCACAACCGCCGCGCTGGTGATGGGCGATGCCCTTGCCGTTGCGCTGCTGGAAGCCCGCGGTTTTACGCCTGAAGATTTCGCTCTGTCTCACCCCGGCGGCGCGCTCGGGCGCAAACTGCTGCTGCGGGTCAACGATATTATGCACACCGGGGATGAGATCCCGCACGTCAGCAAAGAGGCCTCTTTGCGCGACGCGTTACTGGAGATCACCCGTAAAAACCTGGGCATGACGGTTATCTGCGACGATCTGATGAAAATTCAGGGCATTTTCACCGACGGCGACCTGCGCCGGGTATTCGATATGGGTGTGGATGTCCGAACGCTGGGCATCGCTGATGTAATGACACCAGGCGGGATCCGCGTCCGTCCGGGCACGCTGGCGGTAGATGTACTGAACCTGATGCAGTCCCGTCATATTACCTCAGTGATGGTTGCCGATGGCGACCAACTGCTGGGTGTGGTACATATGCATGATCTGCTGCGCGCTGGCGTAGTGTAATGAAGGATAAGACAATGAGTAATGCGGGTGCATCCCTTGCAACCTGTTATGGCCCGGTGAGCGCCCACATGATGGCAAAGGCGGAAAATATCCGCCTGCTGATCCTCGATGTGGATGGTGTGCTCTCCGACGGTCTGATTTATATGGGCAATAACGGCGAAGAGCTGAAAGCCTTTAACGTTCGCGACGGTTACGGTATCCGCTGTGCGCTCACGTCCGGTATTGAAGTTGCAATCATCACCGGGCGGAAAGCTAAACTGGTAGAAGATCGGTGTGGAACGCTGGGCATTACCCATCTCTATCAGGGGCAGTCTGATAAGATGGTAGCCTTCCGGGATCTGTTGGGAAAACTGGCCATTGCACCAGAGAATGTGGCATACGTCGGGGATGATTTGATCGACTGGCCAGTCATGGCGGAGGTGGGTCTGAGCATCGCCGTGGCTGACGCGCACCCGCTGCTGATCCCGCGTGCTGATTATGTTACCCATATTCACGGTGGCCGCGGCGCCGTCCGTGAAGTCTGCGATCTGCTTCTGCTGGCGCAGGGCAAGCTTGATGAGGCGAAAGGGCAATCGATATGAGTAAAACCAGACGTTGGGTTATCATTCTGCTTGCGCTTGTCGCCCTGGTACTGATTGGCGTAAACCTCGCCGACCGCGAAGATACGCAAGCGGAAGTGGTTAACACGAGCGACCCGACCTATAAAAGCGATCACAGCGACACCGTGGTCTATAGCCCGGAAGGCGCGCTGAACTATCGCCTCGTTGCTCAGCATGTAGAATATTTTTCAGATGACGGTACTTCGTGGTTTACCCAACCGGTCATGACCACCTTTGATACGGACAAAGTGCCGACGTGGTCTATCAAGTCTGACCGGGCAAAACTGACAAATGACCGTATGCTTTACCTGTATGGTCACGTTGAAGTCAACGCCCTGACTGCTGACGCGCAACTGCGAAAAATTACGACGGATAACGCCCAGATCAACCTGGTCACCCAGGATGTCACGTCGCAGGATTTAGTCACCCTGTATGGCACAACATTTAATTCCAGCGGTTTAAGAATGCGCGGGAACTTACGCAGCAAAAACGCCGAGCTGATTGAAAAGGTTAGAACCTCCTATGAAATTCAAAACAAACAAACTCAGCCTTAAAGTTGTTATCGCCAGCGCGCTGCTGGCGGCCAGTCTTCCCGCGCTTGCTGTGACTGGCGACACCGAACAGCCGATTCATATTGAATCCGATACCCAGTCTCTGGATATGCAGGGTAACGTCGTCACCTTTACCGGCAACGTGGTCATGACCCAGGGCACCATCAAAATCAACGCCGACAAAGTGGTCGTTACCCGACCGGGCGGCGAGCAGGGCAAAGAGATTATCGATGGTTATGGCAACCCGGCCACCTTCTACCAGATGCAGGACAACGGCAAGCCGGTGAAAGGCCATGCCTCGCATATGCACTATGAACTGGCGAAGGATCTGGTCATCCTGACCGGTAATGCTTACCTGGAACAGCTGGACAGCAATATCAAAGGCGACAAGATCACTTATCTGGTGAAAGAGCAGAAAATGCAGGCCTCCAGTGAAAAAGGCAAACGCGTCACGACCGTTCTTGTGCCTTCGCAATTGCAGGACAAGAACAACGGCCAGGCTCCGGCACAGAAAAAGAGTAACTAATTCGTTATGGCAACTTTAACTGCAAAAAACCTCGCGAAAGCGTATAAGGGCCGCCGCGTCGTCGAAGATGTCAGTCTGACCGTCAACTCCGGCGAAATCGTGGGTTTGCTTGGCCCTAACGGGGCGGGTAAAACCACGACCTTCTACATGGTGGTGGGCATCGTCCCGCGTGACGCCGGCAACATCATCATCGATGATGAAGATATCAGCCTGCTGCCACTGCATGCCCGCGCGCGTCGTGGAATCGGCTATCTGCCGCAGGAAGCCTCCATCTTCCGCCGCTTAAGCGTGTTCGACAACCTGATGGCCGTGCTTCAGATCCGTGACGATCTGACCAGCGAGCAGCGCACTGACCGTGCGAACGAGCTGATGGAAGAGTTTCATATCGAACATCTGCGTGACAGCCTCGGTCAGGCGCTGTCCGGTGGTGAACGCCGCCGCGTTGAGATTGCGCGCGCGCTGGCAGCAAACCCGAAATTTATCCTGCTGGATGAACCGTTTGCGGGCGTTGACCCCATCTCCGTTATCGATATCAAACGTATTATTGAGCACCTGCGCGACAGCGGGCTTGGCGTACTGATCACGGACCACAACGTTCGCGAAACGCTGGCCGTGTGTGAGCGCGCCTACATAGTGAGCCAGGGCCATCTGATTGCCCACGGTACGCCGCAGCAAATCCTCGAAGATGAGCATGTTAAGCGCGTGTACCTTGGGGAAGACTTCAGACTCTGATAGGGTAGAGGTTAAGTCACGCCGAACCGGAGAAAAACGCTCTGAACATGAAGCAAGGTTTGCAATTACGGCTCAGCCAGCAACTGGCCATGACGCCGCAGCTACAACAGGCAATCCGTCTGTTGCAGCTGTCCACGTTAGAACTCCAGCAGGAGCTCCAGCAGGCGCTGGACAGCAATCCGCTGCTGGAGCAAACCGATCTTCATGACGAGGTAGACGCTCAGCAGACGCAGGACACAGAAACGCTCGACTCCGTAGATGCGCTCGAACAGAAAGAGATGCCGGAGGAACTGCCGCTGGATGCCAGCTGGGATGAAATCTACACCGCGGGTACCCCTTCCGGGACGCGTGCAGATTACCAGGACGATGAACTCCCGGTCTACCAGGGCGAAACTACCCAGTCGCTTCAGGACTACCTGATGTGGCAGGTTGAGCTGACGCCTTTCTCTGATACCGATCGCGCCATTGCCACCTCGATTGTCGATGCCGTTGACGACACGGGCTATTTGACCGTGACGCTGGACGAGATTCTGGAAAGCATCGGCGATGACGAGATTGAACTGGAAGAGATCGAAGCCGTCCTGAAACGCGTTCAGCGTTTCGACCCGATTGGCGTCGCCGCGAAAGATCTGCGCGACTGCCTTCTGATCCAGCTTTCGCAGTTTGCCAAAGAGACACCGTGGATTGATGAAGCCCGGCTCATCATCAGCGAGCATCTGGATTTGCTGGCAAATCACGACTTCCGCACCCTGATGCGCGTCACGCGCCTCAAAGAAGAGGTGCTGAAGGAAGCGGTGAATCTGATCCAGTCACTCGATCCGCGTCCGGGGCAATCTATCCAGACCAGCGAACCGGAATACGTTATTCCTGATGTGCTGGTGAGAAAACACAATGGCCGCTGGGTCGTTGAACTGAACGCCGACAGCATTCCTCGCCTGCAAATCAACCAGCAATACGCCTCCATGTGCACCAGCGCCCGTAACGACGCTGATAATCAATACATTCGCAGCAACCTTCAGGAAGCACGCTGGTTGATTAAGAGTCTGGAAAGCCGTAATGACACGCTGCTGCGCGTCAGCCGCTGTATTGTCGAACAGCAGCAGGCATTCTTTGAGCAGGGCGAAGAGTTTATGAAACCGATGGTGCTGGCGGACATCGCCCAGGCCGTCGAGATGCATGAATCAACCATTTCCCGCGTGACCACGCAGAAGTATCTGCACAGCCCACGCGGTATTTTTGAGCTTAAGTATTTCTTCTCCAGCCACGTGAACACCGAAGGCGGCGGCGAAGCCTCGTCAACAGCTATTCGCGCACTGGTGAAGAAGTTGATCGCCGCGGAGAACCCCGCGAAGCCACTCAGTGACAGTAAGTTAACCACCATGCTGTCCGATCAGGGTATTATGGTGGCACGCCGTACTGTCGCGAAGTATCGAGAGTCTTTATCCATTCCGCCGTCTAACCAGCGTAAACAACTGGTTTGACACAACCGATAAGGAAGACACTATGCAGCTCAATATCACCGGACATAACGTCGAAATTACTGAGGCTTTACGCGATTTTGTAAACGCTAAGTTCGCGAAACTCGAGCAGTATTTCGAGAGGATCAACCAGGTCTATGTTGTGTTGAAAGTGGAGAAAGTGACGCATATCTCGGATGCGACCCTGCACGTCAACGGAGGGGAACTTCATGCCAGTGCGGAAGGGCAAGACATGTACGCGGCTATCGACGGCTTGATTGATAAGCTTGCGAGACAGCTCAATAAACATAAAGATAAACTGAAACAACACTAATTGTCCGGGCAGTTAACGGGTGCAGGACGGCCTGTTGTGAAACACAACAGGCCATTTGTACAGTTAGCGCTTAGGTGAAATTATGATAAACAACGATTCCGCTCTTCAACTGAGCAATGTCCTTAACCAGGATTGTACCCGCAGTGGCGTTCACTGCCAGAGCAAAAAACGTGCGCTGGAAATCATCAGTGAGCTGGCCGCAAAACAGCTGGGTCTGCCGCCGCAGATCGTGTTTGAAGCCATTCTGACCCGTGAAAAAATGGGCAGTACCGGCATCGGCAATGGCATTGCGATCCCGCATGGCAAGCTGGAAGAAGATACGCTGCGTGCCGTGGGGGTGTTTGTGCAACTGGAAACGCCTATCGCTTTTGACGCCATCGATAACCAGCCTGTGGATCTGCTCTTCGCGCTGCTGGTTCCTGCCGATCAGACCAAAACCCACCTGCACACGCTGTCGCTGGTTGCCAAACGTCTGGCGGATAAAACCATTTGTCGTCGACTGCGCTCAGCTCAAAGTGATGAAGAGCTTTATCAAATTATCACTGAAGCAGAAGGCAATCAGGATGAGGCATAATCGGGAAAGGGCCTTCAGAACGGCTGCCCTGAGGAGAAACGGAACATGGTGCTGATGATCGTCAGCGGTCGTTCGGGGTCCGGGAAGTCCGTGGCCCTGCGCGCGCTGGAAGACATGGGATTTTACTGCGTAGATAACCTGCCGGTAGTGCTGTTACCCGATCTGGCGCGGACGCTGGCGGACAGGCAAATCTCTGCCGCCGTCAGTATTGACGTGCGTAACATGCCGGAATCGCCGGAAATCTTCGAGCAGGCAATGAACAGCCTGCCGGAGTGCTTCTCGCCTCAGCTCTTGTTCCTGGACGCTGACCGCAACACGCTGATCCGCCGTTACAGCGATACACGTCGTTTGCATCCGCTCTCGAGTAAAAATCTTTCGCTGGAAAGCGCCATCGATAAAGAGAGCGATCTGCTTGAGCCGCTGCGTTCCCGGGCCGACCTGATTGTCGACACTTCAGAAATGTCCGTCCACGAGCTGGCGGAAATGCTGCGTACTCGCTTACTCGGCAAGCGCGAGCGCGAACTGACGATGGTGTTTGAATCCTTCGGCTTTAAGCACGGTATCCCTATCGATGCGGATTACGTTTTTGATGTGCGTTTCCTGCCGAACCCACACTGGGATCCGAAACTGCGTCCGATGACCGGTCTGGATAAGCCGGTGGCGGCGTTCCTCGACCGACACACAGAAGTACACAATTTTATCTACCAGACGCGAAGCTACCTTGAGCTATGGTTACCTATGCTGGAGACAAACAATCGTAGCTACCTGACGGTGGCGATTGGCTGTACCGGCGGTAAACATCGTTCGGTCTACATTGCCGAACAGCTGGCCGATTACTTCCGCTCACGCGGGAAGAACGTTCAGTCCCGTCATCGCACGCTGGAAAAACGCAAAACATGACCGTAAAACAGACCGTCGAAATCACCAATAAGCTGGGCATGCATGCGCGCCCGGCGATGAAGCTGTTTGAACTGATGCAGGGTTTTGATGCTGAGGTGCTGCTGCGCAACGATGAGGGAACCGAGGCAGAAGCCAACAGCGTGATTGCGCTGCTGATGCTGGATTCTGCCAAAGGCCGCCAGATTGAAGTTGAAGCCACCGGCCCGCAGGAAGAAGAAGCGCTGGCGGCAGTAATTGCCCTGTTTAACGCCGGGTTTGACGAAGATTAACGTTCGCCACGTCGGCGGGTAGCGCTGCGCTTACCCGCTTTACATAAGATTATTTCGCTCCATAAACCCTTCCCCACCCAGCTGACGCATCTGGCGCATAATCCACGCCTGGCGGCTTCGCACGTAGCCTGACGGCGCGCTGGCCTTAAAACGCAGCGGGTTCGGCAGCACGGCGGCAAGCAGTGCCGCTTCGGACATAGTCAGCCTGCTGGCGGGCTTGCCAAAATAGCGCTGCGATGCCGATTCGACGCCAAACACGCCGTCACCAAACTCCGCGATATTCAGGTAGACGGTCAAAATGCGTTTTTTGCTCCACACCGTCTCAACGCCCAGCGTCAGCCCGGCCTCCAGCCCTTTTCTCACCCAGCTGCGACCGTCCCATAAGAACAGATTTTTTACCGTCTGCTGAGAAAGCGTCGACGCACCGCGGACGCGGTTTTCATGACGTTCATTATGATCCAGCGCCTTCTCGATAGCCGCCACGTCAAAACCCCAGTGCTCCGGGAATTTCTGATCTTCTGCCGCAATGACCGCCAGCCCCATCCACGGGGAGATTTCATCCATGCCGACCCAGTCTGAGTGGGCAATATAGCCAAAATCACCCGAGAGCCAGGCGCTAATCTGCCGCTCTGCCATCACGGCCGAGAACGGGACGGGCAGGATGCTGAACAGCGCAATGCCTCCGCCCCAAAAAACGGCCAGGACCAGCACAATACGCAGCAGGATCCGTTTTAACCACCCGCCAGGGGATAATTTACGGCTCATTCGGTAAGAACCAGCACTCTGTCCACCAGCTTTTCAATGCCTGCAGCAGCCTCGGCAATGTTCTGCGCCAGCATATACGCCGGCGTGGTGACGATTTTATTGTCCTCATCCACCACAATGTCGTCTACCGGGCATGGCACGTGTTCGCCGCCCATATCTTCGACAATTTCAGCAGTATCAATGTCGGTTCCGATCGTGAGCCGCAGCGGGAAATCAAAAATTTTCGGCAGCATGGCTGGCGCAATGCAGATAAAGCCCTGCGGCTTACCCGCCGCATGCATCGCCAGCGATAGCGCTTTCAAATCGGGCTCGACCTGACACGCCGCGCCTTGCGTTGCAAACGTGCTCAGATTTTTCGCCGCGCCAAAGCCGCCCGGCACGATGAGCGCATCTAGCTCAGCCGCATCGGCCTGTACCAGCGGATGAATATCCCCGCGCACAATACGTGCCGCTTCAATCAGCACGTTACGGCTTTCCGCCATTGGCTCGCCGGTAAGATGATTAACCACGTCTGCCTGCGTTTTATCCGGAGCGAAGCAGATAACGTCGGCCCCCTGACGCGATAATGCCAGCAGCGTTAATACGGTTTCATGTATCTCTGAACCATCGTAAACGCCACATCCGCTCAGCACGACACCCACTTTCTTCATTCTGACGATCCTTCTATGCAACTCGCTGAAGCACATTAAAAATTCTGATTAAAACGCTATGCTTCACACATTTCACTGATTCATGTAACAAACTGTTTAAGATTTGCTATCTTATCTGCGTGCGGCCTTAATTT
>NZ_JABMCU010000090.1:0-17812 GCF_013179605.1 Enterobacter sp. CM29
TTCAGCGTGCTGCTGACGCTCTCCTGCCTGCTGGTCTCTTTCGCTGAAAGCTTCACCCTGCTGCTGCTGGGTCGCGCCTGCCTGGGGCTGGGGTTAGGCGGCTTCTGGGCGATGTCGGCCTCGCTGACCATGCGCCTGGTGCCCGCGCGCACCGTGCCAAAAGCGCTGTCCGTTATCTTCGGCGCGGTCTCTATTGCGCTGGTGATTGCCGCGCCGCTGGGCAGCTTCCTTGGTGGGATTATCGGCTGGCGTAACGTCTTTAACGCGGCGGCAGTGATGGGCGTGCTGTGCATTATCTGGGTGTGGAAAGCGCTACCGTCTCTGCCGGGTGAAGCGGCGCACCACAAACAGAACATGTTCGCGCTGCTCAAGCGTCCGGGCGTGCTGGCGGGGATGACCGCCATCTTCATGGCCTTTGCCGGGCAGTTTGCCTTCTTTACCTATATTCGCCCGGTGTATATGACCATGGCGGGCTTTGACGTGGATGGCCTGACGCTGGTGCTGCTGAGCTTCGGTATCGCCAGCTTCGTCGGCACCTCACTGTCGTCTCAGTTCCTGAAGCGCTCCCTGAAGGTGGCGCTGGCGGGTGCGCCGCTGGTGCTGGCGATCAGTGCCGCGGTGCTGGTGCTGTGGGGCAGCGACAAGTGGGTCGCATCGGCGATTGCGATTGTCTGGGGCTTTGCCTTTGCGCTGGTGCCGGTGGGCTGGTCGACGTGGATCACCCGCTCGCTTGCCGATCAGGCGGAAAAAGCCGGGTCGATTCAGGTGGCGGTGATCCAGCTGGCGAACACCTGCGGCGCGGCGGTGGGCGGCGTAGCGCTCGACCATCTGGGGCTGACGTCACCGCTGGTGATCTCCGGTACGCTGATGCTGCTGACCGCGCTGCTGGTGGCGGGGAAGGTTAAGGCGAAGTAGTCAATTTTCCCCCTCACCCTAACCCTCTCCCCGTAGGGGAGAGGGGACTGCTCGGTGCTGTCTTTTCACCCTCGCCCCTTTGGGGAGAGGGCCGGGGTGAGGGGACATTCGCTTAAGCCGATGCCTTAACCCTTCTGCGTGAATCCATCGAAATCAACACCACCGACGACACAATCAGCAGCGTTCCCAGCCAGTCCGGCAGGGTGAATGCCACCCCCAGCAAAACCACCGACAGCAGCGCGCTGCTCAGGGGTTCGGCGCAGCTCAAAATGCTTGCCTTCGGCCCGCCGATCATCTGCGCGCCCTTCAGATACAGGCTGAACGTCAGCGCGGTGCCAATCACCACCAGGTAGAAAAACGCCAGCAGCAGGCCGCCGTCAATGGCGAAGGTGGTGCCGCGTCCGGCGTAGAACGGCGTCAGCATTAGTCCCGCAATCAACATACTCCAGCCGACAATCGGCAGCGTGCCGTAGCGGGCGATAAGCGTTGATGGATAGGTGGTGTAAAACGCCGCAGCAAACGCCGAGGCGATACCGAAGAACAGTGCGGCAGGCGAGATGGAGAGCGACGTCGGGTCGCCGTGGGTCACCAGCAGGAAGGTACCCACAAGCGATGTCAAAATCGCCGACAGGACAAACATGCCGGGACGCTTCTTCCGCGCCAGGGCGAACCACGCCACGATGATGGTTGGCGACAGGAACTGAAGCACGGTGGCCGTAGCGGCGTTGGATTTTTCAATCGTCAGCAGGAAGGTGAGCTGCACGGTGAGCGCGCCAACCAGTGAGAAAAACAGCAGGCTGAGGGCGTCCTTGCGGTTTTTGATGACCGAGAAAATCTTGTCGCCGTGAACGAAGGAGAGCGTCAGCAGGATCACGCCGGTAAACAGCAGGCGAACCATGGTCAGGTAAGGTGAAGAAATGTGGCTTTTCTCCATGATGTACTGCGCGCAAACCCCGGAACTGCCCCATAAAACGGCGGCGATCAGGACGTTGAGCATCCCTTTGCGTGTGGAACCCATGTTCTCCCCTGTTATGTTGTCGTTAATTGGCCAACAGCATAGCATGGTTGTGTGCGGCCTGATGCCCTCACCCCGGCCCTCTCCCACGGGGAGAGGGGGAAAACCGTAGGCCGGGTAAGCGTAGCGCCACCCGGCATGTTGTTGACCTTAGAACCACGCCTCCCACATCGCGCCGACGTTGAAGTCGTCCAGCGTCTCATCTTTGGTGTTGTTCACGCGCGCGGTGCGTTCGTTGTCCACTTTGCCGCCGGTCACGTAGAAGCGCAGCATCGGACGGAACTCCGGCCCCATGGCGATAGACATGTTCTGCGACAGGGTCAGCTTCCAGCCCTTGTTGTCGCCGCCGTTGTCGTAATCTACGTGCTGCCAGCCCGCTTCCAGCCAGGTGGAGTGAACGTCGTTCCACCAGTGCATCGGGCGCACGATGGCGTTGTAGTTCTTACGGTTGTCGGTGTCATCACGGCTGTTGTCATAGTCGTGGAAGGCGAGGATGTACTCCACCTGCGTGGCCTGGGTGAATTTATACAGCCCTTCGAAGCTGGCGTAGACCGTGGTCAGATCTTCGGTTTTGTTGAACACGCTGTTGTCCGAATTATCGGAGTAGCGGGCGATCACCTTGTTCACGCCGCTATCGTTGGTGTGGCTCAGCACCACGCCGCCCTGCCAGGCGTTCAGACGCTCGTCGCTCTCAACGGCTTTGGAGTCAAAACCGTAGTTGGCGTACAGCTCCAGGTCGATCGGGCCGAGCTTCATGCCGTGGATTTTTGAGGTGGCAGCGTAGTTGCCCTTGTCACCCGTGCCGGAGCCGCCGGTACAGGTGATGCGCGACGGGTTGGCTTCATCTTCCATCACTTCCGGGCTACAGGATTCCACCGCCGCCACGGCAGCCACGTCGAACTGCATGCCGCCGATGTCGAAGTTCTTCACCCCGGCGCCCTGGCCATCGTGGTTCATCCAGAAGTAATCGTTGATGCCCTGCTGCGGACGCTGGTGGAAGTCACGACCGGCCCAGAAGTAGGCGTTCGGGTTGGAGGCCATAATGTTGGTCACCCCGGCGTAAGCTTTTTTGAGGTTAACTTCGTCGCCCCAGTGGTCGATCATCACGTTGATGTCCCAGATGGCGCCGTTATCACCCTTGAAGGCCTTGGAGAGCTGGAATTCCCCGCCGTTGCCTTCGTTACCCAGACGACCAATCGCGGACGCGCCGTTGTAGGAGCCGTCCACCGCCACATACTTCTGGTCAGCGGCCTGGAAGTGCGCGCCGTAGCGGGCGTAGCCGGTAAATTTGATGCCAAACGGAATCGCCATGTCCGGGGATTGCGCTGCGCTCTGCGGCTCGGTGATGACGTCCGCTTTTTTCGCGACCGCCGCATCCATTTTCGCCTGACGCTCGGCCAGGGCTTTATCCACCGCTTTCGCCACAATGGCGTCAATTTGCTCCTGCGTAAATTCTTGCGCGAGCACGGAAATTGGACAAAGCGCGGCGATAACCGCCATGGTTAATGGAAGTTTTTTAATCGTATTCATGGTTATCTCAATATAGTTTAATTTTATTCAGACAATAACCATCCCGCTCCGATCTGACAGAATATGTCGCTATCATCAGAACAAGTGGATTTCTAGTTTTAGGTACAGAGGTATTACATTAATTTATTTCGCCATAGACTATCTCTGATATAAATGAATAATCTCTTCAGATAATTCACGCGCTAATAGCGAATTCATTAAATGATCCTGCGCGTGCACCATAATTAAGGTCATCGGCTGGCGGGCTTCGCCCGCGTCCTGCTCGATCAGTTTGGTCTGCATCTTGTGTGCCTGGCGCGCGTAGCCATCGGCTTCACGCAGCAGGCTTTTGGCTTCGTCAAGGTTGCCCTGGCGCGCCGCATGCAGCGCTTCGAAGCACAGGCTGCGGGACTGACCGGCGTTGACGATAATTTCCATTACGGCTTCTTCTAATGCGATCATCATTTTTACTCTTTATCAAAGCAATTATTTAAGGCGGTAGCGGCAAACCACTCTCCGCTTTTTTTAATGGTGCGCTGCTGCGTCTCCAAATCGAGCTGAATAAAACCGTAGCGGTTTTTATAGGCATTGCACCACGACCAGTTATCAATAAACGTCCACATATGGTAGCCAAGGCAATTGCAGCCTTCGCTAATACCTTTATGCAGCCACGCTAAATGCTCAGAAATAAATTCGATGCGGTACCGATCGTTTATCTGACCGTTTTCAATAAAGCGCTGCTCGTTTTCGACACCCATCCCGTTTTCAGAAATAAAACAGCGGGGGTTGCCGTAATTGTCGCGCAGGTTAACCAGAATATCGTAAATACCCGGCTCGTAAATTTCCCAGCCGCGGTACGGATTCATCTTGCGGCCCGGCATCTCGTAGCTATCAAAGAACCACTCCGGCATAAACGGCGCCTGCGGGTTCACCGCGCTGTCGCGACACTTCACGCGGCGCGGTTGATAGTAGTTAACGCCGAGCAGGTCGATTTTCCCTTCCGCAATCAGGAAACCGTCTTCCGGCTTGCAGGCGGGTAGCTGATCGTAAGATTTCAGCAATGCCACCAGGTCGGCCGGATACTCCCCGCGCAGCACCGGGTCGAGGAAGCTGCGGTTAAACATCAGATCCGCGATATGCGCCGCCTTCACGTCCGCCGGGTTCTGCGAACGCGGGTATGACGGCGTCAGGTTCAGCACGATGCCGATCTCCCCCGCGTAATGCCCGGCGCGGTAAGCCTGAACGGCCTTCGCATGGGCCAGCACCGTGTGATACGCCACGGTCGCCGCCCGACGAAAATCCACCACGTTCGGGTAATGGAAATCGTACAGATAACCGCCTTCCACCGGCACGATCGGCTCGTTGAAGGTAAACCAGTGCAGCACGCGGTCGCCAAACAGCTCGAAGCAGATCTGCGCATAGCGGGCGTAGGCGTCCACTACGTCACGGTTTTCCCAGCCGCCTATCTCCTGCATCGCCATCGGCATGTCGAAATGGAACAGGGTGATAAACGGCGTGATGCCCTGTTCATTCAGCTCATCAATGACCTGATTATAAAAATCGACCGCGTCCGGGTTCACTTCACCGATACCGTCGGGGATCAGGCGCGCCCAGCTAATCGAGGTGCGAAAGCTGTTGTGGTTCAGCTGCTTCAACAGCTGAATGTCCGTTTTCCAGTGCTGATAAAACGTGGAGGTGTGCTGCGGTCCCACGCCGTTGTGAAAACGGTTCGGCTCGCGGGCAAACCAGTAGTCCCACGTGGTTTCACCCTCTCGTGTCCCTTCCGTCTGGAGAGCGGAGCTTGCGCTGCCCCACCAGAAGTTATCGGGAAATGCGTATTTCATGACCCTTCCTCTTTGACTTAATTGCTAACTGTTTCAGCGGAGCCGACGGTTGCCTGGGCTTTCTGCTCTTCATTTTTGATGAGCGTACGCTCATAGGCGCGCAGGAACGGCAGGTACATCAGCGCCGACATCACCATGCAGACCAGGCACATCACCACCGGGCTCAGCGCCCAGTTCGCCGCCCACGAGGCGCCAATCGGCGCGGGCGTGGTCCACGGGGTTAACGAAACCACCTGGGCCAGCCAGCCGAGTTTGGTTGCGCCGTACGCCAGGCAGGCATTGACCAGCGGAACAAACACGAACGGGATAAACAGCATCGGGTTCATGATGATCGGCGCGCCGAACAGAATCGGTTCGTTGATGTTAAAGAAGCTTGGCACAACGCCCATTTTGCCGATGGTGCGCAGGTGAGTGGCGCGGCTGCGCAGCAGCAGGAACGCCAGCGGCAGGGTCGAGCCTACGCCGCCAATCAGCAGGTAGTGATCCCAGAAACCTTGCAGATAAACGTGCGGCAGCGCCGCGCCCGCCGCCAGCGCCGCCTGGTTTGCAGAGAGGTTCGCCATCCAGAACGGGTTCATGATGCCGGTGACAATCAGCGACCCGTGGATACCGGCAAACCAGAAGATCTGGCACAGCAGAACGGAGAGCAGAATCGCGGGCAGCGAGTCAGACGCGGACACCAGCGGCTCCAGCAGGTGCATAATCGCCTGCGGGATGATCATCCCGGTCTGCGCTTCAATGAACAGGTTCAGCGGATGCAGGGTACCAATCACCACCATCACCGGGATCAGGATCTCAAACGAACGCGCCACGCCGGTCGGCACCTCTTTCGGCAGGCGGATGGTGACGTTGTTCTGCTTCAGCCACGCGTACACACGGGTGGAGTAGATCGCGGTGATAAGCGCAGTGAAGATGCCCTGACCCGACAGATACTGCGTCGAAATTTTGCCGTCGGCATACGGCGCGGCGACCAGCAGGAAGGCCATAAAGGCCAGCAGACCGGACATCACCGGATCGAGGTTAAACTGACGTCCCAGGCTCGCCCCAATCCCCACCGAGATGAAGAAGGTCATGACGCCCATGCTGAGGTTAAAGGGCAGCATCAGCTGTTCGCGGTAGGTCTCGGAGAAATCCAGCCAGCCGCGGGCGAAGCTGTTGGTGGTATCCGCCGAAAACGGCGGGAAGATAAACACCAGCATAAACGAGCCGATGATCATAAACGGCAGCGCGGCGGTAAAGCCGTCGCGGATGGCAATCACATACTTTTGCTGACCGAGCTTCGCGGCCAGCGGCGTAATTGACTGTTCAATCACCGCGACCATGGATTGATATAACGAACTCATGTGAACACCTTTTAGTGTGCCGCTTCGATGAGCGACAGAGCATAGTCCAGTACTTTATCGCCACGCTGCATGCCGTAATCCATCATGTCGATGGGCTGCACCGGTATGCCTTGCGTCGCTGCCTTGTCTGAGAGCGTCTTTAACATGTATTTCACTTGCGGTCCGAGAAGCACCACCTGATAGTGCGGAAACTGCGTATCAAATTCGGATACGCCATACGCATCTATCTTCACGGGCAAGCCCCGTTCTTTTGCAACATCGATCATTTTGCTGACCAGCAGGCTGGTGGACATCCCGGCAGAGCAGCACAGCATAATCTTGAACATCGACGACCATCCTCAAAATGTAAAAAGTTATTGCGATGATGATTGGACATGATACGGAAACCGGTTTCCATTCATAAAAGACAGAAGTGTGACAACCATCAATATCCACTACTTATGACGCTAATTAACCGGATGTGGGTCACATAATTTGGCTGTTTTGACATCAAATTGAGTGGAAACGGAAAATCGGTTTCCATGGAAAACGGAAACGGATATACTCCGTTCTGGCTATAATGTGAGCCGTAGCGGTGATGGAAATTACAGACGCCAGTTGCGTCTGACAGGGGAGAGAGATGTCTACAATCAACGATGTATCGCGTCTGGCCGGGGTGTCCAAAGCCACGGTATCACGGGTGTTGAGCGGGTCGCGTGGCGTTAAAGAAGCCAGCCGACAGGCTGTTCTGAGAGCGGTGGATGAGCTGAACTATCGTCCCAACGTGATCGCCCAGTCGCTGCTCAGCCAGTCGACGGGCTGCATTGGGGTGATTTGCGCGCAGGAGAACATTAACCAGACCACCGGTTACCTGTACGCGCTGGAAAAACACCTCAGCCAGCATCAAAAACATCTGCTGCTGCGTTTCGCACACACGAAAACAGAAGTGATGAACGCCCTTGAAGAACTCTCCTGCGGCTTATGTGATGACATTCTGGTGATTGGCGCGCGTTTCCCGCTGGACGTGGACATGGACAACGTCATTCTGGTCGACTGTATGGAGGCCGATAACGCCAACAGCATTCAGTTCGATCACGCGTTCGCGGCTGAAACGGCCTGCAACTATCTCACCAGCCAGGGGCGTCGCCAGATAGCACTGATCCACCCGCACGGCAGCGGCTTTGCCGATCAGGTGCTGCTGGGCTACAAACATGCGCTGGAGAAAAACTTCCTGCCCTTTAATCGCAACCTCGTGTTTATGGACGCGACTTCATCGTCCGTTGCGCTTCAGGAATTACTCAACAACGCGTCCACGCTGAACTTCAACGCGCTGCTGGTGGCAGACGAGCAGGAAGCCCAGCGGGTGATCCCGCAGTTACAGGCGTTTAATAAATCGGTACCGGAAGACATCATGGTCTTCAGCCTCGGCGGTTCGCTGCAACTCCCGGGTATTCCGGTGATCCCGGCGATTGAATATTCCATGGACGCCATGGCGGCGCGGATTGTGAGCTGGCTGACGGCGAAAACGCAGATGCTGGGGTCGTACGTGCTGCGCGGGGATTTGATTATTCCGGATGTGCGGAAGCGTTAAACATGTGATGTAGGCCGGGTAAGGCGCAGCCGCCACCCGGCGCTCAACCCTCAGTAATCTTCCATACAATCCACCTGACTTACTGCATCCCAGTAGGCGTCCAGGTTGTCACGCTTCACGGCGGTGATGGCATTTTTGATCAGCAGCTGATTGGCCTCAGACGACAAAATCATCGCCTGCCAGGCCTTATCGCTCTGCTTTTTCTGCGGTGTACAGGTTTTCTTCACATCTTTCAGGACCTGCTGTTTTATCTGGGCCTCTTTCTCCGGAGCGCTCTTCTCCTGCGCGTGAACAAACGCAGCGAAAATCAGGCAAACGAGCAGGCAAACCAGGTGTGCAGATTTCATTGAGACCTCCGGTAAAGTCACAGGCTTTCCCTGAAATGTATCGTTACATTCAGGCAGGCGATTCCAGCCGAAAGTATGAATTTACTTTTCACCTGGTATGAGAATCGCCCTCTCAGGCCGTTACTGAACCCCTCCACCCAGCGATTGCCACAGCGTGATGCGGTTTTCCAGGTCGGTTTGCTGCAAGGCAATCAGTGATTCCTGTGCCGACCACAGCGATCGCTGCGCGGTGAGCACCGTCAGATAATCGCCCGCGCCAGCCTTGTAACTGCGCGTCGCCACATCCAGCGTTTTTTGCTCCGCCGCCACGTATTCACGCTGGGCATCAAGCTGTTCGCTCAACGTTTCGCGCCGCGCCAGCGCGTTGGCCACGTCCTTAAACGCGCTCTGGATGGTCTTCTCATAGGTGGCGATTAGCCCTTTCTTCTCCGCTTCCGCATAGCGCAGCTGCGCCATATTGTTGCCCCCGCTAAACAGCGGCAGGGTGATGGACGGCGCGAACGACCAGACCTTCATGCCGTGGCTGAACAGGGATGACAGCGAATCGCTGCCGACGCCCGCGCTGGCGGTCAGTGAAATGGTCGGGAAGAAGTTGGCGCGTGCCGCGCCGATGTTGGCGTTAGCGCTCAGCAGGTTATGTTCCGCCTCCTGAATGTCCGGGCGACGCAGCAGCGCGCTGGAGCTGACGCCCGCCGGGATCAGCGTGATGGCGTTATCGCTCAGGCTCTCCAGCGTGCCGGGCAGCAGGTTCTCGGGCACCGTATCGCCCGCCAGCAGGTTAAGGGCGTTTTTGTCCTGCATCACCAGCGTCTGGTAGCTCGCCACGCTGGCGCGCGCCTGCTGGTAAACCGCCATCGCTTCACTGACGTCCGTGGCCGCTGCCACACCTACTTCCTGCTGGCGCTTCACAATCTTGAGCGAGTTCGCGGCGCTCTCCAGGGTGGATTTCGCCAGCGCCAGATTGCTGTTATCCGCCGCCAGCGTCACCCAGGCCGTGGTCAGCTCGCTGACCATCGTCAGGCGCGTGTTCTGCGCGGTGAACTCGCTGGCAAGCCAGGTTTCCCGCGCGGCACGCGACAGGCTCTGGTTGCGGCCAAACAGATCCAGTTCGAAGCTGGAGACCGTGCCGTTGGCTTCGTCGCTCGTCGCGACGCCGCTCGCCAGCGTACGGCTGCGGGTATGACTCAGTTCCGCGTCCACCGTCGGGAACAGGGACGAGCGCGTTTCGCCATACTGGGCACGGGCGGCGTCGATATCCGCAATCGCTTTTTGCACGTCGCGGTTGCTGTTGAGCGCCATCGTCACCACGCTTTTCAGCCGCGCATCATTCATCACCTGCTGCCACTGGCTCACCACGGCGCTGGCTTCGCCGTGCGCGCCGGGCAGTGTGGCCGGAACGGGCGCGTCCGGGCGCTGATACGTGGGATCTAATGATACACAGCCTGCGCTCAGCAGTGCTAACGCTAAAACAGTTACACGAAACATTATGACCTCCGGTTTGCGTGCTTACCGGAGAACAGACGTTTCACCAGTACAAAGAATAAAGGAACAAAGAAGATGGCCAGCAGCGTCGCGGCCAGCGTCCCGCCGATAATGCCTGTACCGATCGCCACGCGGCTGTTGGCCCCGGCGCCGGTGGCAATCGCCAGCGGCGTCACGCCTGCGATAAACGCCAGCGAGGTCATGATGATCGGACGCAGACGCGTCTGGGCGGCCCGCAGGGCGGCGCGCGTCAGGGAGTAGCCTTCGGCCACTTTGGCTTCGGCAAACTCGACAATCAGAATGGCGTTCTTCGACGACAGACCGATGGTGGTCAGCAGCGCCACCTGGAAATAGACATCGTTGCTCAGGCCGCGCAGGGAGGCGGCAATGGCCGCGCCCAGCACCCCAAGCGGGATCACGAGGATCACCGAAATGGGCACCGACCAGCTCTCATACAGTGCTGCCAGGCACAGGAACACCACGAGGATGGAGAGGGCATAAAGGCTCATCGCCTGACCGCTCGCCAGTTTTTCCTGCAACGACAAACCGCTCCACGCCCAGGTGCTGCCGGACGGCAGGTTATTCGCCAGCTGCTCCATTTTGCTCATTGCCGTACCGGAGCTGGCGCCGCTGGCGTTCTCGCCCTGAATTTCATACGCCGCCGAGCCGTTGTAGCGCACCAGGCTTTCCGGGCCATACTCCCAGCGGGTGGTGGCGAAGGCGGAGAATGGGGTCATAGTGCTGTCGCTGCCGCGCACATACCATTTGTTGAGATCCGACGGTACCGCGCGATAGTCGCTGTCGCCCTGGATGTAGACCTTTTTCACGCGGCCACGGTCAATGAAGTCGTTCACGTAGGTGCCGCCCCAGGCGCTGGACAGGGTGTCGGTGACGTCGCTCAGGGAGAGCCCCAGCGACACGGCTTTGTTGTTATCGATATCCACCTGAAGCTGCGGCATCTGCGGCAGATCGTTGGCGCGCACGGCGTGCAGCGAGCTGTCCTGATTCGCTTCGCCAATCAGCTGGTTACGCAGTTTCAGCAGCGCGTCGCGGTCGGTGCCGCCGCTCGCCATCAGCTCAAAGGTAAAGCCGTTGCTCTGGCCCAGACCGTCCACTGCCGGCGGTGTCATCGCAAAGATGGTGGCATCGCGGATGGCGCTCAGCTCCTGCGTGGCGCGCAGGGCAATGGCCTGCGCGGTGTTTTCCTCGCCTTTACGCTCTGACCAGTTTTTCAGGGAGACGAACGCCATCCCGGCGTTCTGGCCGCTGCCGCTGAAGCTGAAACCTTCAACGGTAAAGATCACGTCGGTATTGGCTTTCTCTTTGGTGAGGAACCACTCGCGTACCTGGCGGCTTACCTCTGCGGTACGCACCGCGGTTGCGCCGGCAGGGAGGGTGTACTGCACCATGATTTCTCCCTGGTCTTCGGTTGGCAGGAAGCTGCCCGGCAGTTTCAGCATGGCGAACCCCATCGCGCCGCAGAGCAGGGCGAAGATCACCAGCATGCCGCCGGAACGGCGCAGGGCGCGCAGAACCTTATTCTGATAGCCGTGCTCGGTCTTACTGTAGAAGCGGTTAAACGCGCCGAAGAAGCCCTTTTTGTGCGGAGCGGTGTGATTCAGGATCGAGCCGCACAGCGCGGGCGTCAGGGTCAGCGCCACCACCACGGAGAGGAACATCGCCGAAATAATGGTGACCGAGAACTGACGGTAAATGACCCCGGTAGAGCCGCCGAAAAAGGCCATCGGCAGGAATACCGCAGAGAGCACCAGCGCAATGGCGATCAGCGCGCCGGAAATTTCGCCCATCGATTTTTCGGTCGCTTCCCGGGCGGGCAGCCCTTCGTCTCGCATAATACGCTCGACGTTTTCCACCACCACGATGGCGTCATCCACCAACAGTCCTATCGCCAGCACCATGGCAAACAGCGTCAGGGTGTTGATGGAGTAACCGAACAGCGCCAGCACGCCGAAGGTGCCCAGCAGCACCACCGGCACCGCCAGCGCCGGGATCAGCGTCGCGCGGATGTTTTGCAGAAACAGGTACATCACCACCACCACGAGGATAATGGCTTCGAACAGGGTCTGAATCACGTCCTCAACGGAGATCTTGATGAACTCGGTGCTGTCTTTCGGGTAGGCCACGTCGTAGCCTTCCGGCATCGACTTTTTGAACTCGGCGATCTTGTCTTTTACCGCCGTGGCGGTGTTAAGCGCGTTGGCGCCCGGCGAGAGCATCACCGCCATACCCGCCGCCGGGTGGCCGTTCAGCTTCGCGGTGGCGGTGTAATCTTCGCTGCCCATCTCCACGCGCGCGACGTCGCTGATGCGCACCACCGCACCGTTGGACTCGCTCTTGACGATGATTTTTTTGAACTCATCGACCGTTTGCAGACGCGACTGAGCGCGGACGGTGGCGGTCAGCTGTTGGGCGTTCGACGAGGGCAGCGCGCCGATTTTACCGGCGGAGACCTGCACGTTCTGCGCTTCAATCGCGCTCTGCACGTCGGAGGGCATCAGCGAGTACGACGCCAGCTTAGCCGGGTCGAGCCAGATGCGCATCGCGTATTCTGCACCGAACACCTGCAGGCTGCCGACGCCATCCACGCGCGCCAGCGGATCCTGCATATTACTCACCAGCCAGTCGGCGATATCCGAGCTGCTGGCGGTGTCGGTTTTATCATATACGCCCATGATCAGCAGGAAGTTGCTCTGGGATTTTTCGACGGTGATCCCGGACTGCTGCACCTCGGTCGGCAGGCGTGATTCCGCCTGCTGGACTTTGTTCTGCACCTGTACCTGAGCGGTGTCCGGATCGGTTCCCTGTTCAAACGTGACGTTGATGCTCACCGAACCGTCCGAGCTGCTGGTGGAGGTGAAGTAGAGCAGGTTATCCAGCCCGGTGAGCTGCTGCTCGATCACCTGCGTCACGCTGTTCTCCAGCGTTTGTGCGGAGGCGCCGGTGTAGGTGGCGGATATTTTGATCGACGGCGGGGCAACGTCCGGGTACTGCGCAACGGGCAGCGTGCGGATCGCCAGTATCCCGGCGAGCATGATGAGAATGGCGATAACCCAGGCAAAGACCGGGCGACGCACGAAGAAACGGGAAAACATCAGGCGTTTCCTCCGTTGGTTTTCATCTCTTCAGCTTTCACTTCCTGCCCGGCGGTGACTTTGTCGGTGCCTTCCACAATCAGCTTATCGCCCGCCTTCAGGCCATTCAGCACCAGCCATTTATCGCCGTAGGTGTCGCCCGTTTCCAGCTGACGCTGCTCGACCTTGTTGCTGGCGTTCACCACCAGCGCGGTGGCGGTACCTTTGGCGTCGCGGGTGATGCCCTGCTGCGGCGCGAGGATCGCGTCATTCATGATGCCTTCATCCACTCGGGCGCGGACGAACATGCCCGGCAGAAGCTGATGCTGCGGGTTCGGGAAGACGGCGCGCAGGGTGACTGAGCCGGTAGACTCATCCACCGCCACTTCGGTTAACGCCAGATGGCCTTTTTCGCTGTAGCTGCTGCCGTCTTCGAGGATCAACGACACGTTCAGCGTATCGCTGTTGCTGGCGAGGGTTTGCTTGCGTAATCGCAGCAGATCGGCGCTGGAACGGGTTAAATCGACGTACATACTGTCCAGCCCGCGAATAGTGGCCAGCGCGGTATCCTGCTGGGCGGTCACCAGCGCGCCGGGGGTCACAGAGGAGATGCCGATACGTCCGGCAATCGGCGCGGTGACGGTGGTCCAGTTGAGGTTAATGCGGGCACTTTCCAGCGCGGCTTTCTTTGACTCGACGCTGGCCTTGTCCTGCGCGCAGGTGGACTTCGCGTCTTCCGCATCCTGACGTGATACGCCGTCATCCTTAACCAGCTGCGCATAGCGCCGGGCTTTCTGGCAGTCGGCCTGCACCAGCGCCTGCGCCTGTTTCAGTGCGGCGGCAGCTTCATCATAAGCGGCGCGGTAGCTGGAAGGATCGATCTGATACAGCGCCTGCCCGGCCTTGACCGTATCGCCTTCGGTGAAGAGCCGTTTCTGAATAATGCCGCCCACCTGAGGGCGCACTTCGGCGCTCATCGCGGCGGCGGTGCGGCCGGTCAGCTCGCTGACCACGGACACCGGCTGGCTCATGAGTGTGACAATCCCCACTTCCGGAAGAGGACGCTGGGGAGCAGATGTTTGCGCATTATCGCACCCTGTCAGGAGGAGTAATGCTGCGATGGAGGTTGTTATGGTTTTCATAATCTTTTTCCAGGGTGAACGAAGCCTGCCCTGTTAATCGCTTAACAGGGAGGAGGGCTAATTAAAAGCACAGCGATCCCGCATCTCTGGCAGAGCCAGAAATGAAAAAAGGAAATTACTTATTTCCGCTAATTATTCACATGCGATTACTTCGCAGAGAAAAGCATATTTAAAATATTCTGGTATATGGGCTCTAATTGTTCTGACGGTACTTTTAAAGGCGTGAGTCGACGGTAAATCGTGCCTTCGATCATCACGGCGGTAATCTCCACGCAGCAGCGAATATGCTCATCGCTCAGGTGGGGGAACTGCTTTTTCAGGTGCTCACAGGCGTTGGCGAACATGCGGGCTTCGGCTTCGATCAGCATGTTTGCCACCAGCGGATTGCGCGTGGCCTCTGCGGACATTTCGAGCATTAGCGCATCATCATCTTCGTTAAGCGTCTGGCGCCAGGCAAGCGCCTGCGGCATCCCTTCAACCAGGGTTTTGCCCTGCATCTCCTCAATACGTGAGTCGATAATGCGCCGGATCATCTCTTCAATGATCGCGTCTTTGTTACTGAAATAGCGATAGATTTGTCCGACGCTGAGCCTGGCTTCGCTGGCGATCTGCGACATGCTGGCAGCGTGAAATCCACTGGCGCGAAAGCAGCGGCGCGCGGCGGTGATGATTTCGTCCTGCCGTAGTTTTTGTCGTTCTTCCAGCTTTGTGCTCATCGTCGGCTACCGTAAAAAGTGAGAATGATCGTTCTCATTATACGTTTTCGGAGCCTATTGGAAAGGTTTTTTTTATTTACATATTGAATGAATATTTCCTTGTTTAAACAATGGAGGAAATAAGGAGTTTTTATGAAGGTTAAGCTGTGAGATATTCAGATTGCGCTGAAAATAAGGAGAGATTTATGCACCTGAGCATTACAGATAAAGTCACGGCTGAAGAAAAAGAAGAATTATTAACGGGGCTAAGAGCCTATAACGCGCAGTATTTAGATCTGGCGACGTTTAGTGGCGATATTGGCGTATATGTGCGGGACGACAGCGGCGTCATGCTGGGCGGGTTAATCGGCGTACGTAAAGGCGACTGGCTGAATATCGACTTTCTGTGGGTCAGCGACAGGGTGCGGGGAACGGGCGTCGGCAGCCAGCTGATCAAAACGGCTGAAGAGGAGGCCCGTCGCAAAGGGTGCCGTCACGCGCTGGTGGATACGGTCAGCTTCCAGGCGCGTCCGTTCTATGAAAAACAGGGTTATCAGGTGCAGATGTCCTTACAGGATTACCCTTATCAGGGAATGCAGAGACACTATCTGACCAGGGATCTTTAACCGCCGATCCCGTTGCCGATCACGGCTAACACGTGGCGCACAACGATCTCCGGCGAGAGGGCATTAAGCCTCTCGTCATTGCGCATGCGAGAGAACGGCACCAGCACCAGGCTCAGCAGCGTCGTGAACAGCAGTTCGGGGGCCAGCGCCGGATTCAGCTTTCCTTCCTGCTGCCAGCCTTTGATGGTTGCCAGCGTGGTGTGATATTTCTCATCGCCAAAGCGCTCCTGCAAATGCGTACGCAGTACCGGCATCTCGCCGATCACCTCCTGCATCCACAGCGGGGCAAACCAGCGATACTTTTCCGCCAGTTCGGCCAGCACCCTGACCATTTCCGTCAGGGCATCCACCGGCGAATCCCGGTTGTCGGCGAAAATTGCCCCGATCCGCTCACGTAACGGCAGGAAGCGCTCCTCAATCATCGCATCCAGCAACTGTTCTCTGGAGTTGAAGTAGTAGTGCAGCATGGCGGGCGTCACGCCGGCTTCGCGGGCAATAGCGTTCAACGACGTATTGGCGATCCCCTGGCGGGAGAAGAGGTTCAGGGCGATGTCCAGCAGCTGTTCGCGGCTGGCGGTAACGCGCTTGCCGCCGCGCGGACGTCCGGGGCGGCGGGGTTCAGAATTGTCTTTTAGTGCTGGCACGGTCACGCTGTCTCTTGATCTTATCCATAACTTACCTGAATATTAATTATTCGATTAATTAATTTCAAGCGATCTCTTATGGAGTCCGACGTAATGACTCAACCTGCGAAAAAGGCGCCGTCGATTAAGCTGCTGTTCAGCGCGCTCCTGCTGGTGATGCTGCTCTCGGCGCTGGATCAGACCATTGTCTCCACCGCGCTGCCGACCATCGTCGGTGAGCTGGGCGGGCTGGATAAGCTCTCTTGGGTGGTAACGGCCTATATCCTCAGTTCGACCATCGTGGTGCCGCTGTACGGCAAATTCGGCGATCTGTTTGGCCGAAAAATCGTTCTGCAAATCGCGATTGTGCTGTTTCTTGTAGGGTCCGCGCTGTGCGGTCTGGCGCAGAACATGACCCAGCTGGTGCTGATGCGCGCCCTGCAAGGGCTGGGGGGCGGCGGTCTGATGGTGATCAGCATGGCTGCCGTGGCGGACGTGATCCCGCCTGCCGATCGGGGTCGCTATCAGGGGTTGTTTGGCGGCGTGTTTGGCCTGGCGACGGTGATAGGGCCGCTGATCGGCGGGTTTATCGTTCAGCACGCATCCTGGCGCTGGATTTTCTACATCAACCTGCCGCTGGGGCTGTTTGCCCTGCTGGTGATTGGCGCGGTATTCCACGGCAGCGCGCGGCGCAGCAAGCATGAGATTGATTACCTGGGGGCGATTTACCTCAGCATGGCGCTGCTGTGCATCATTCTGTTTACCACCGAGGGCGGTACGATCCGCCAATGGAACGACCCGCAGCTGTGGTGCATTCTGGCCTTCGGCCTGACGGGGATCGCCGGGTTTATTTACGAAGAGCGGCTGGCGTGGGAGCCGATTATCCCGCTGTCGCTCTTCCGCGACCGCAGCTTCCTGCTCTGTAGCCTGATTGGCTTTATCATCGGCATGTCCCTGTTTGGCTCGGTAACGTTCCTGCCGCTCTATTTACAGGTGGTGAAAGACGCCACGCCAACGCAGGCCGGCTTGCAGCTGATCCCCCTGATGGGCGGGCTGTTGCTCACCTCCATCATCAGCGGGCGCATCATCAGCCGCACCGGGAAATACCGTCTGTTCCCGATCCTCGGCACGCTGCTCGGCGTGGTGGGGATGGCGTTACTGACGCGCATTTCAATCACCTCCCCAACCTGGCAGCTGTACCTGTTTACCGGCGTGCTGGGCATGGGGCTGGGACTGGTGATGCAGGTGCTGGTGCTGGCGGTGCAGAACAGCGTGTCAGCCGATCAATACGGCGTAGCGACCTCTGGGGTGACGCTGTTCCGTTCCATTGGCGGGGCGATTGGCGTTGCGCTGTTTGGCGCGGTGTTCACCCATATTCTGCAATCAGGGCTGATCGACAGGCTGCCGGAAGGGGCGGAACTGCCGCGCGAACTTAATCCCGTTGCCATTCACCATCTGCCTGATGCCCTGCGTCTGGACTATCTGGATGCGTTCGGCTCGGCTATCCATGCGGTGTTTATGCTGGCGGCGGGGATTATGGTGCTGGCGTTTGTGCTGTCGTGGTTTTTGCGCGAAGCGCCGCTGCGTCGGCAGGCGTGAGGTTAGCGGT